>JAGOTU010000022.1 GCA_018061585.1 Minisyncoccota bacterium
CGCTCGCCGGTCTTTGCAAGCGCACCTGATCCGCGCAAACCGATGTTGCACCCCTTTTCGGTTTGAGCAGAACCGTCAGGCGTACCGAGCGCGGCTCTGTACCACTCGGGAGCGGTCGGGAGTCGTTTACCGGCGCGTGCGCATGCAAGCTCCGCCTGATCGCGCGAAATATTCCTCCACGGAGTCTTCTTTACTTCGCTCACAGGCTTGCACGATGAGATGGCGAGATTGTCGCTGGATTGCGACTTACTTGCCGGAGCCTCCGTCGGACATGAACTCCCCGGTGAGGCTTCGTATGCGTCAATACAAAATCCCCCGTTCGAGGTCCCGACGAACGCCATTCCTACTGGACATTTAGACGCCGCTCCGCCGGCTACAGCACTGAACGCCGCCCCAAGCATCGAGTTCTGCGGATTCTCGCGGTTATCGAACGCATTCAATCCGAGCGTCGTAAGAACGACGGTGCATACGGTTACCACGATCCATCGAAGGAGCGCTTTCATTCAGTACATTATAGCTTGCGTGAGCGTGCTGGCTGTGCAAAAAATTGCGCCTCTATGCGTATCTTCGTGCTCGTTTCCAGTCCATGTAGTAGTTCGCTGCGACCAAAAGAAGCACAAGGATACTGGTCACGAACGCGCCTGCCGCAAGCATACGGGTCCCTGCTACCGAGCCACCCTCCTGTGCCCGAAGGAGCTCTTCGCGCGCCTCAAGCTCGTTCTGTTTTGCAGCAAGCTGCACTGCAGCTGTGTTGTACGGATTCGGTTCAACTCCGACGGTCATCCCCACGACAGCACTGCCGAGCATCGAACCCGCATCCTGCACAAGCACCTTGGGTGAGGCAATCGAGGTGGCATAGATGAACAGTACGAGCGCCATCACGATCGCCATCCTGCGCACCACTTCCATTTCGTCCCTGAATGCGTGTTTCTTTTTCCGAGCCATGGCCGTTTCTATGCGAACATGAGGAACAAAACAACGAGGAACACGATCGCAAGGAACAAAAGTGCGAGTGCGATGATAAGCAGGCGTGGAACCGGTGAGCGATTGCGACGAGCATATAGATCAGCACCGCCTCGTCCGCCGCTCATTTCCCGGATCTTACGGTTGATGTACGAGCGCACCAGCACGTACAAAATAAGGAGTGCTACAAAAAGACTACCGAGCACAGTGAGGATCAGTTTCAACGGCAGAACCCAAAAACTCGTCGCGGCCGAAATGGTCTTTCGGCCATCCTCGCCGTATACCAAGCTCACGACGGCCTGGTAGCGTCCGAATGCGAACCCGTCGTATTCCCAACTATCGTTAAACTCTTTGGTGGTCTCCGGGAATACTCCCGCTCCGATATCATTTATTTTTACAAGGCCGACTTTTGAACCGCGCATATCTGTTATCTCGATCACGCCATGCGGCCGTATCAGCACATTGCCGAGGTTCGCGATCCTTGTGTCAAAGCTAACGTTCGCGGCAGAACCGTACACGATGCGTGTCGACGAGAACTCTCGCAGCTGCGCATCTTCGGTCGCGTCACCTGCAATACGCAGATTGATGATAGAACCGACTTTCAGTCCGATCGCAGCTCCATTCTCTCTCTGCTTGGGAGGGCGCGCATCCATGAACACCCCGCCAAAGTGAGCACCCGGCGATGCATTCATCGGCACCTTGATAGAGAACGGCACACTGCGCGCTTCGTTCGCACCGAGCGTGATCTGCGTATCCGGCAGTTGGATCCATGAGCTCAATTCATACGGAGTGATCTCCGTTTCCTCTGAAAAGATCGGTAGGCCCTCATCTGTTAGTCCCGTGATATCCTGCGCGGTCAAGTAGAACGTCTTCTCTACAGTCGAGATATTGGTTACGCGGATCGTAAAATTATAGACCTGCCCCGGCTCAACGCGATCCTCGATAACGGCCGGTCTGATCTCGACTCCCTCGCTGGATTGAGCAAGGACAGAATTCGCGCCAATCAAAAGTGTAAGTACAGGTACAACTACGGCTAGTAGTAGATATCGCATTGTCGCGTTCATGGTTTCTGTGAAAAGGATTATGTGCTTACTCTACCACGCCCCCCTGTACGCAACATCCCCGCAAAACGGCGGGGATGTTGCAATAAAACGAGGTATTTTCGAGCCTTAGAAGATCGGAGTTGCAACGTAGGTCAGCGTATTGGTGTAGTCAGCACCTGCTTCCTGCAGGGAGGCGATCTCCACCTTGTACGCAACCGTTGTTGAGCCCACGCCGGCGGTTACGCCGTCGGCCGGAGCATTGTGATACATCACCTGTCGCGGGTTAACGAAGTCGCCCGCAAAAAGCTGCGTACCGAATTCGTCTCCACCGGAGAGCACCGCATCATCACTCGTTAGACCGATGTGGCCGTACGTATTCTCGGAACCGAGTACGTTGGTCGGACTGGTCCACACACCCGGCGTTCCGGGCGGAGTACCGTTAGCAAACACATCGATGTCTGCCCCTGTCGATGACAGGAGGTTTTGATCTTCCACAACTGTCACGGAATACCCGAATGCGGCGTTTGTGACCACATTGAGCCGTTGACCCAACACTTTCGGAACAAGCGCACTAAGCGTACCGAATGCAAGGAATGTCGATGACGCAGTTCCCGTAAGCGTTTCGCCGTTCACTACAGTTGATGTGGCCAAACCGGTGATCGAGAATGTGAATACAGTATCGACACTCGCCGTTACTACCACGTCGTCGATGATCGCAACTCGTGTTTCGCCGTAATCACCGGCGGATGTCGTCATGGTGACTCGGTACGAACCTGCAGCTGCCGGGTTGGTAATAAGCGGCGTTGATGTACCGATAACGATTGTGATCGCACCCACTGCGATCGAGTCGCCAGCACAGACCGTAAAGGTGATGCCTTCGTTTCCTGCGCCTGTCGTGATAGAGGGTACCACCTCGCTCGCCGTACCGGAGCATGTATCCGTGACAACCAACCCTGTTCCGATGAAGTTCGTAGATGTTGCGGCAGCACCAGTGAGCGAGAATCCGTTCCCGGCTGGATCGAAGATGAAGCTGATCGTACCTGCTGCCGGGACTGTTGTCGTCGACGTGTATCGAAGCGTGTGTTTTGTTGCCACACCAAGGTCGGAATCAGAGAGTGTATCGCTGATGTTTGTCACCTGCCCTGCTGCGTCTGCCCTATGCATAAGCAATGGAGCGCCCGTTGCCCACAGCAAGGTCGAAATGATCAAGATCATTGCGATGGGCGACGAGAGGATCGACGCGGCCGGATGCTTAACTTTTTCGAATACGTTCATATAAGGAGGACTTTTTTGGCTTGTTTATAACAGTGCTCTTACTAGTGAAGCGGCTTTATGCCCAGAGAGATAAGTACACGTCCACCTGCAATTGCTCGACCAATGCAGCTAGAAACGTACCGGGCCTAAAAAACTCGCATGTGTAAAGTATACGGCATACTGTTGACAAGGAGGTTGATATCAAGCCAAACCGTGTGGATAACCGTTATAAACCGTGGATTTCTGCGTGGATAGCCCCGTGGATATCTTTAGCGAGCTGCTTCTACCGGCTCCGTTGCCTGTGGGATCTCCTTGATCTCGAAACTGCGGTTCGGCACAAGTGCTTTGGCGAAGTAGAGCCATATTCCGGCAATAGCGATAGCCACCAGCAATACGAATGCGAAAAATAGACGATATTTCATCAAAAACCCTCCCGGCGTCAGGGCTTCTGCGTATTGCGGGGTCTCGAGCCTCATTTCCGGCTTCTGGGCGGAGCTGACCGCACGCAAATCTACGACCCCCTCCCGCAAAGGCTGCACGAGCGCCTGAAAAGTTGATACTGCGGGTGTCTCCGACACGGTCCGTCTGTCCGGAACATCGGGATGCTCGATCAGTCCCATATAGACTCGCTCTAAAGAAAGCGCGCGCCGAATATACCGCCTGATGAACCAGGTCATCAAAAGGATCACCGCCACGATGGATCCCAGAGTTATTGCTGCCGGTACGATAGGGATCACCCAGAAATAGGTCTTCGCAGACGTGTTCTGCTTGCCGTCATCCCCGTAGGTAAGCGTTACAACGGCGCTGTAGCGGCCGATATCGAACGCACTGTTCTCTCCTGTCCAGGCAAATTGAAACCGACGGATAGAACGCGGTAGCACATTCCCGAAATTACTCTTTTCGTTGATCAGCACCTGCCCGCGCTCTTTACCCCACATATTGTAGAGCGTTATCGATCCCTGCGGTCGAAGATGCGTGTTCCCCGTGTTCTCGAACCGGAGTGCAAAATTTGCCTCGGGCTTTTGATAGAGGGTTTTGTCTGTCGTGAACTCACGGATCCTACCGCTCTCTATCACCTCTCCATTGATGCGCACGAATAGGAGCGATGTAACAAAGCTCGATACTTTCATGTGCGACCCGGGCTCGTTATCGATCCCCATATACGGACCGACCATGATCGCGGCGTAGTGACCGCCCGGATCGGCATTTATCGGAACGCGGACCGTGAACTCGATCTGCGCGCTCTCCCCCGACTCGATAGTGATCGGCTCTTTAGATAATTCGATCCATGCGCCCAAAGAATCGGTTCGTACAGGCTCATTCGCGAACGATTCGATCAGTGGAACGAATGTTCCCTGTCCCGCCTCACCTTTTGCCTCGAAGTCCACGACCTGCGGAGCATAGGTAACGGCGTATGAATTATTATTCACGACCTTGATGCTGCTTGTCCACGATTCACCCGGACTGACCGTCAATTGGAATAGCGGCGGTATGATCGTGACCGAAAGCGATTCTTGCGCGAAAACCGGCACGGTGCCGGCGAAGATGATCGATATGAATAGCGCGATCGAGGCACGCAGCCCATAAGAGTTCATCATGCGCCGTCCTTGAGATTGATCACGTGCCCTGCGTGCCGCACGGAAGGAGCAGAAACCTGTGCAGATGTGAGATCGATCGTACCGCTCGAGCGCGGAGCAGCTGCCGACGGTATTTCGCGCGGGACGTCCTGTGGGATCACTCGCGGCGCCTCAGATACCGTCTGTGGCGCGACATGCGCAACCGGAGCAGGTGTCTCTGTTGTAACAGCATCCTGCGTGGCCCTTGCGATCGGCCCCTCCGTCTTTTTTGTGCGTCGGAATCGGGCAAAGAATCCTTTCTTCTCCGGTTTTGATGGGGCCGGGGGCATCACTGCCGTAATTTGCGCCGGTTTTGCAGGCGGCGCTACCATACCCGGAGGTGCCTGCATCGCGGCAGTATTCGCTCCCGCCACACCGCTCGCGATAGCAAATCGCTGCATGTGTCGGTGCTCGAGCCACCGATGGAAATAGAGAGCGGAGGCGATGATCGCGATTATGCTGATCACGAGGATCGCAAGGAGCTGCTGCCACGGAATGATCCAGAAGAATACCGTGTCCTGTAATTTTCCGCTCTGATTGTTGCCATAATCGATGTTCAGGAACGCCTTGAATTTGCCGAACCCCTGTGCGGAACTCCATGCGGAGGCAAGTTGTGCCTGTTGATCGGGTGTAAGACTCTTCCCTTCTGCATTCACCGGGATCGATGCGACCTCACGACCCTTGCGGTCATAGATACGGATCTCGCCTTTTGGTTTTAATTCCTGATTACCGATGTTCTCTACCTGATAGTTGAACAGAACATCGTCACCGGAAAAAAAGAACCCGTCGGTCATGAATTTGTTCAACTGCATCGACTCTTTTATGTCGGCCTGCACTTCGGTGTTCACGGTAACCACCGCAAGCGGATTCCTTGCCTCTGCTTCTGCTCGCGCCGAGCCCTCAAAGAACGAAACGTCGGCATGATATGTGCCGGGCAGCGCGTTCAGGCTCACACGGATCACGAAGGGTATCTCGCGCGTCTCCCCGGGAGTCAGTTCTACGACACCCCGGGAAAGTTCGATCCAGTTCGCGAGGGAGTCTTTCTTATCATCCGCTCCTTGTGCGGATACGAACTCCTCCTGACCGGCATCCGACTTAACATCGTTGACCGTCGGAAAGAGCGTGAGCTTTCGCTGTGTAGTGTTCGTGATCGTGATCGTTTCCTTGAGGATGTCGCGCGCTTTTGCCTTTTCGTCGACGACTACCGGCACGACGGTGAGATCCGCGGTCGAGTCTGCATGCGAGAGCTGCGGGCTTAAAAAGGAGATGAGGCAGAGCAATACAAATGGCAGGATCGTATAACTTCGCGTCATATCAGTTCGTAGAGACAGCATAACAAGAAAATGAATTGAAATTTATGCACAGTTTAGAAAACGGGGGTTACGATATACACGATCGCGCCCTGGTACGCACCTGCATCCTGCGAATCCCGCACTTCGACTTTGTAGATTATGTCGGTGCTTGAAGCTGACGTCGGACCGGATGCGTATGCCACCTCCGTGGGACTCGATGTGAACCGCGCGAACGAGTCGTCTGCTGCAAAGCGAATTGATCCGCCCTCGAGCACGTCTTCACCCGTGTGGTAGCCGTAGCAACCGGTCGACGTCGCCGAGCATGCCGACGACCATCCTGCCGGCGCATCATTCGTTGAAAGTACGGGTGGGATCTCTCGCGCGCTCGGACTGAGCAAACCCTGTCGCTGATAGGTGTAGATCTTGTATCCGTGGCCCGCGTTCGTGCTCACCGTGAGCCGATGCGCGGCAACGCGCGCCGTACCGAGCCCGAGGGATCCGAACACGACACTGGTCGGCAGCGTCGTAATATCGGTCGTGACACCTTCCGTGGACTGGCCCGAGGAAATGCCATCGATCGCAAATGAGAGCGTGCCGCCGTCAACCATCAGGCTCGGATATGTTTCCCCCGAGTTCAACGGAACAGGTATGTTCGTTACTTTATCTACAAGACGGAAATAGTAGACAATACTCTCCTGCGCCTCTGTCTGTTTGATCGTAAAGTCAAATTCCTTTCGAGTGCTGCCGAAAAAGTAGAACGGCGACGTTGTCGTACCCGATTTATTGTACGACCCGCACCCGTTGCCCACGCCACCCGAGCAGGACTGCGCGTCGGAAAGCGTTGCCTGCGCTATGACAGTATTGTCAATGCCGGCTCCCGGCGCGTAGCACCAAATGATCGACGTACTACATTCACCATTCTCACCGACAAATGTGGTGACGGTGCTGAAACTGGACGATGTCGAGTACTCCAGACGGAATTTTATATTTGCGTAATCGGCACCGAGGTTGTTCACTACAATACGAAGCTTGAACGGATCGTTGTAGGGTATCGCTGACGGCGCGACGTTTTCCCCCGCATAGGGCACCGTCGGTGTATTAGCCGCTGCATCGTCGTACCACCGCCAATTCTGGGATGCGAACGGGCTCACATCTGCCGGATACAGGTATCCGCTCGCGACCTGGAAGCTCGCACTCGATGATTCCCCGTCTGCTACCGGCTGGAGCGTGCCGAACTGCTGAAAGTTGGTGGTCGATGAGAACCCGCCGAGCTGCGTGAATCCCGAATCATTGAATCTGAAGCCCGAACTCGAGAGCTCATTAGCGAATACATACGATGCCGTGATCGCAAGAATTGTGAACGCGACGAGTGCGCCGATCCCCCTGTTTCGTGCCCGGGCAGAGGTATGCATATTATTGAGCGCTACCGGTTATCGGACCGACTTCGATGATCTTGTCGATCGATGGTCTGTAGAGGATCGCCTGCTGAGATATAAGATACATCAACACTTTGTCGCCTTCTTTTGCATTACGAAAGAACAACTGACCTTCGAGCGCATGCAGGTCGGTCACCGTCGCGAGTGTGGGCGTTTCGTTCTCGGGGAGCAGCATGTGCTCACCGACGTCGGAAACGAGCGACTTGATCTCGTATTCGGTTCCGCCAAAGAAATGCCCCCAGGCCCGTGTGACACCGAATACCGCAAGCACAAGCACTACGGCAGCGATCGCGCCGAAGGCAAGTAGCGTGACGGCACGTTCTCGCTGTCGCTTGGGTGCTGTGCGAGCGCGTGGAATATCACGATGCATCTCCGCTCGCGGCATGGCATCAGGAACACGAACATGATTCTGTTCGGTTCGTGCGGCGTGCTTGCGGAGATCGATGGTCATAAACGGTTATGTCATTGCGAAGCGCCCTCTATCGACTGCACAACGCGCGACGTGTCTTTCATGTTCTCCCAGAATGAAATGCTTTCTTTGCGGATATAGATCGTGTCTTCCGGTCCATGCAGTTCCCCGCCAAGCTTCACGAGGTTAAGGTTCGACTGCTGGAGTTCGTTGGCTGATTTGAGGTAGTAGACATTGCTCAGTGATACGTAGCCATTGCCGACGTCCGACAGTCGTCCGAAATACACTTGCCCGCCGGTCAGGAACACCGCCTGCCATTTAGATGCGGGTACTGCAGGGAACGCAGCCGTCCCGGTAACGCCGTGACCTGTATAGGTCGTCAATACCCATACTGCAGCAGTCGCGATCACCGCGTAGATAATTCCTTTTATGAGAGATTTGAGTACGAGCTCGATCATATGCTAATTGCTTCTATTAATAGAGATCTCTGTAAGGCCGGTCGCTGGAGTCCACGGGCCGCTGATCCCCTGCTCGCCTACCATTAGATAGTACGTGCCGTTCGGGAGCGTCGCCGGGAGTCTATCTATAGAGTACGAATATGTGCCGTCAACACACGGAAACGCCTTGTTCATAATGAACGAACGCGGATCGGTCTCGTAGTCATCTTGGTTCTTGAATATAAGAACCACGAAGTACGGGCTCGCGCACGTTCCTGACACGGTCATAGTGCCGGTTGTACTATCGATGGACGTAGCTGTTGGAACGATAAGCGACGACGCACCGAGGATCCCGCGCTTTTTGGTCGGTATGGTGTTACCGGAAAGCTGGATGACGTATTTCGGATCTTCGTCTTCAAGGAGTTCGATATTGTTCGTGATCGTTTGAACTTCCGGAACGAGGGTTTCGGAAACAATATCCAATTCGACACTCGGCGATATTGATATCTCTTCGGATATTTCGGTGACCTCTTCTGTGGGATCACTCGATATATCCTCGACAACTGCTACCTCTGTTTCCGGCGCTACCGGAATTTCCGCGGGGCTCGACGTTGTCGCTACCACCAGGATGACCTCGCTCTCGGTCGTGGTTGCAGACTCGGGATCGACCGTCGCCTCAAGCTCATCGACCGGAACGCTTTCCTGTGTCGGAGCAGTATCCTGCACGATCGTCGGATCCGTGTCACTTGTCGCGCTTGCAGCGGGAGTGTTTGTTGCATCAAATTCAGTGGGTGCTTCGACTACTGTCTCAGCGGGCGCAACGATATCTGAAGCCTCTGGCACAGGATCGATTGCTGTGTCCGGGACAGACTCCACGACTGGCACCGTTGCTGCTGGCAATACTTCGGGAATCACAGCACTCCCAGTCTCCTGCGCAAACGCAAGAGGAGCGCACGTGAACGAAAGCATTACGATGAGCGCGAGGATCTTTTTCATATTAGACTGTTGTATTAATAAAGTTAGCAAATAAGGAATGACGAATATTAAAGAACGACATGTATTGTACGGCGCGATTTTCGTGCTCGCGCTTGCTCTGATTATTACAAGATCCCCCATTGCGCAGGCGATCACACCAACCGGACCAGGATTGAAAGACGGTACCGGTGCTTACTTGGGCCAAGTACTGAGTGCGCAATATGACGTATCGGATAGTCGAATTATGTACACGACGTATCTGCCCGCTGCAGATGGCATTTTGCAGTTTGCAACAGATAATAGTCAGGGAGGCGCATTTACAAACTACCCCGACGAAGTGCTTTACAATGAAATTGACTGTACCGGTACGGCGTACGTGCGCACTGATGGTATCTGGATTAATCCGTGGATTGTCGCGCGGTTCGATAGCGGCGAAACCTTCAAGGTGGCGTCGTCCACGCAATTTGTCGATATTGTTTCCATCTATCAAAATTTTGGCGGAGGCTGCACAAACACTGAGCAGGCGACATATTCGGTACATAAATTGAAACCCGTTACGCTGCCATTCGAACTGAATAGCATAGTCTTGCCATACAAAATCACGGCAATGTAACACGGTCCCAAGACCGCTCAAAAACCATCGGCTCGGCCGGTGGTTTTTTGATATATGTTTGCGGAGTGTTCGCATAGTTTTATCGATCGCTTTCCACATATATGCGATTTACACCTATGGCGACCGTTGTAACGGTCGTATTTGCGGTTCCGTTCGACATTTGTACCTGCGGCTGCATAAATGTAGTATCTGCCGGCAATGTGGAGCTCGTACTTCCCTCATAGACGACATCATTCACAATATCGACGAGTCGATAATAAATTACAGTGTCGTTCGGCTTTGCATACATGTAGAAGTCATATGAATTTCCTGCTGCAATAGGATTGGAAAGTGCAATCGGTGTCTTGGTTGTTGCACTTGCACTTCTTGTGAGGAAGTTGAACGTGGACGAGTTGTCGGTTGTGTCATGCCAAAGCCCGGCAGATTGCACGGTAACCGTGTCGGATATTACAGGTCCGGTATTAGCGGTTCCTGCAAGCCCCGCAAAGATACGGACGGTCGGTGCCGGATAGAGTTCCACGACAAAGCGCGTGAAGAAGAAGAATCCGCCAAGTCCCGGCGCGTCGCCTCGCCAATACAGGCGCTCTGATGCTGCATTGAATCGGGGCCCAAGCTGCTGATTTTGTGTGGTCACAATGTTTGCGTACCGCGTCCGCTTCATTTGATTTGAAACTGCTGGAGCAGCGGTTGACGGCGTTGGATGAGTTACGGTTCCATTTGAAGTCCATGCTGGGCCGATACCGGTGCCAGCGCCGGTTCCAACTGTACCCGTACTCGGATTAAATAGGGTGATTTGGTTGCCAAACAGTGCTGGCTGGAACGCGGTATCAACGCCTGACGGTCCTTTCCATTTCGGCAGCAGTCGCCCGGCAACTTCTTTTACATAAAGGTTGAGTTCTCCACTGTTGGGTGCCGAGGGATCCGTTGTTGAGGAGAGCGTCATCACGCCGTTGCCGTCAACACCAAACACCGCGTCTCCCGTGCTTGATGCAACAGAAAGCACGCTGCCCGTCTGAGCCGGATTCGCCTGCACCATCAACCGATTATTGACCTGACTCCAATTGAAGTTCGATGTTGCCGCGAACGAACCGTCGACGTTGCGGAATTGCACATCACCCGTCGAGCTTGCTGCCTGTCCACCGCACGTTACCCACGATGTCGCAAAGCAGCGGAACTCATCGGTATTGCTGTTGTAATACTGAGCCCCGGCGACACCTGTCGGATCCCCCGGCGTATTCTTATTGTCCAATACCAATAGGCTTGGGTCAGCACCACCGGTGCCAAGCGTGACGCGATTATTGATAGTATCGATACCGAGCACATTCGGTGTCGATGTGGAGCCGAACGTAAGACCTGCGGTCGAAGAATAACTCGATTGCAACACGAGCGCATTGGACGAGGTGGATTGAATGGTCTG
>JAGOTU010000100.1 GCA_018061585.1 Minisyncoccota bacterium
GTCCGGGTGTTACACCGTCGTATTTCGTGCCATTTCGAGAAACCCCGTCGAAAACCGCAATGCAGTGTTCGGTCACCAGATATCCATCTTCCGAACCGCGCACTTGATCCCGCGCTTCAGAAAAAGCTTCTGCAACATGCCACGCCTCTCGGACTTCGACGCCCTCGTGTCGTTTTGAACGGTCGGGCAGTCGCGGATTTTCCATGCCGCGAGTATACCCCATCGGATACAGCGCGACGACGTATTGCACTCGAATTGAATTGATGTCCCACTGTGCATTCATCTCTGTTGTCCCCTTGGCTGCGCACAATGCGCCTGCTACGATGTTACCTACAACCGAATATCGTATCAAGAGACGTGGAGAGTTCTGGCTCATCGAAGCGTCGGCAACCAACTGAAAAGTACGGTGCCCCATCCAGCCCGTATGGGGAGATACTTCTAGTCCAAGCATCTCTCCGTAGGGAGAGATATTTTGTTTTTTAGAAGTTGTTTGAGCGAAGCGAATTACAAATTCTTAACCCGCCAAAATTTTGAAGAAATTTAGGAGGGTACAAGATGTGTCTTATCTCGTGAACTCATTAAGAAAAATCTAGTATGTTCCATTCATTATCCCGATATACAACAGAATCAGTAACGTCCGGTCATCCCGACAAGGTATGCGATCAGATCTCCGATGCGATACTTGATGCATGTCTCACGCAGGATCCGAAAAGCCGTGTCGCGGTCGAATCTTTCGGCAGCCACGGCACGCTCATGCTCGGCGGCGAACTGACCACCACCGCAAAGATCGATGCCGAAGCGATAGCTCGACAGGTGTACAAAGACATCGGCTACACCGACGAATTGAAAGTGCTCAATACGATCGTCACGCAGTCGCCTGATATTTCTCAGGGCGTGGACACCGGCGGCGCCGGTGACCAGGGCATCATGTACGGATTCGCCACGGACGAGACCAAAGAATATTTGCCGCTCGGTGTCGTGCTCGCGCACGCGCTCGCCCGCAAGCTCGAGGCGGTTCGTCGCGATGGTACGCTCCCCTGGGCAATGCCTGACGGCAAGACACAGGTAACGATCGACGACGGCGTCGTCATCACCGCACTCATCTCAACCCAGCACAAGGAAGAAGTTTCGCAGGAAGACATCCGCGCAGGACTCATCAAAGAAGTGTTCACACCTGTTCTCGGCGACGTGTCCGGTATCGAAATCCTCGTCAACCCGACCGGCAAGTTCGTCCTCGGCGGATTCGCGGCGGATGCCGGTCTCACCGGACGCAAGATCATGGTTGATACCTACGGCGGCCTCATGGCGCACGGAGGCGGCGCATTCTCCGGAAAGGATGCTACCAAGGTGGATCGCTCGGCCGCATACATGTGCCGATTCGCTGCAAAGAACCTTGTTGCTAACGGCCACGCCAAAAAGGCGCTTGTATCTGTCGCCTACGCGATCGGTCGCGTTGAGCCTGTCATGATCGAAGCGTTCGATGACGAAGGCAACAATTTGACCGAACTCGTGACCAAGAACTTCGATTTCCGCCCGCAGGCGATCATCGAGCGACTCGGTCTCCGCAAGCCGATCTTCCGCCCGACCGCAGCCTACGGACACTTCGGTGTCGAAGGCCGCTCATGGGAGGAAATTGTGAAAATTTAATCCAAAATGCAAAACAAAAAAACCCCGGTTCGCGAGAACCGGGGTTTTGCAATTGTTGAATGATCAGGATCCTACACCCGCGTCACGAAACGATAATTCGTGTCGCGGACCCTACGATCGACGATGTCGATCGAGATCGACCACCCGAGCGTCGGCTTCCAGAGCGCGAACACAATCAGTATCTGGCCGCTCATGCTCTGCACGAACGCGGCGAGACCGATTTCATAGTCGCGCTTTTGCTGCAGATCCGCGAGCGCTTGGTAGAACTCACCGAGCGTAATACACGCCCGATGCCTTCCTCCGAGGTCAAACGCGACTTTGCTTGCCTTCCACTCGCGATCCTTAAGTGCCATATACCGCAGTCGATGACACTCCATCGCGTCCTCATCTCTTGGCAAAAGCATGTGCCGAAAATTATCCGACATGTAGCCGATGCGCACGTTCGCGGTCGGTGACGCAACGTACCAATCACTCGCACGAAAGCCGTTGGTGGCTTGTACGATCATGGTCTCGGAAAAGCGTACGCTCTTCACCGGCTTCGAGCTCGTGTGCGAGAGCGAATCGATGAAGTCGACCGAGGAAATGATCTCGGCGATGTGCGCCTGTACATCACGCGGTGCTGCGCGGAATCTCGCGAGGTCTTCGCGAGAAACACCATGCAGTCCGAGGATTTCGAGGGTCGCATTGTTCTCGGCGACCGGCAGTTCTGCTATGAGGCTCCCCATGATGGGTCTCCCTTTTTGTGAACGAGCTGTCCTGGATCCACCTTGCGGCGTCTCCATCAACCCACGCTATTATACC
Organism: Minisyncoccota bacterium; assembly: GCA_018061585.1. Lineage (GTDB taxonomy): Bacteria > Patescibacteriota > Minisyncoccia > Phycocordibacterales > UBA2100 > UBA10103. The sequence goes on from JAGOTU010000100.1 coordinate 2,449, forward strand.
ACTTTTTGGACAATGCGTCTATAGTCATAAACGGCTCTACTGAGCCACAAAAAAGAGCCCGGCTTGGATGCCGGGTCTTGAGGTTCCCTCCTCATGGGTTCGTGTTACCGGTCGCGGGGGCAATGGGGGATCGCACCAATATCGAACCTTCGTGGGGGCTCAGCTATTGTGCACTGCACGCGTAAAGCGCAGGTGAAGTCGTGGGGCTTCTACTCGACCGTCACCGACTTCGCGAGATTGCGCGGCCTGTCCACGTTCAGTCCTTTTTCCTTGGCAAAGTAGTAAGCGAACAACTGCAGCGGGATGACGGACAGTATCGGCGTGAGCATTTCGATGGTCTGCGGGATATACATCACGTCGTCCGCAAAATCTTTGATCCCCTCGTTGCCGTCTGTTGCAACAGCGATGACCGGTCCTTTACGCGCACGCACCACCTGAATATTGGAAATCATTTTGTCGTAGACACTGTCGGATGGCGCGATCGCGACGGTAGGAAAGTTCTCATCGATCATCGCAAGCGGTCCGTGCTTCATCTCCCCCGCCCCGCATCCTTCGGCATGCACGTATGAAATCTCTTTGAGCTTGAGCGCGCCTTCGTATGCGACGGCGTAATTATATTTGCGCCCGAGGT
>JAGOTU010000101.1 GCA_018061585.1 Minisyncoccota bacterium
GTGTAACACCCGGACAGTTCGCGGTGCAAACAGTGAAGGCTGCGTTCGAGCGAAATACAGACCTGCGCGCGGTAGATGCGGCCCGGTTCGCAACCGAGACGTTGTGCTCTGCCGCAAAAACAAAAGGCATCGAACAGGCGGCACTTGTATTCGCTGCGTTTTTCCCGAAAGAGAATCGCATCGTGCGCGTGGGTGATTGTTCTTTCTTGATCGACGGTGTCGGGTACAACCCGGGCATCCCACCAGATCGGGCAAAGGCAGAACTGCGTAGCCGGACTATCGAGCGAGCGCTCGAAAACGGCATGTCCGCTGACGATGTCTTCGAGAATGATCCCGCCAAGGATCATCTGAAGGATCTGCGGGTGTGGCAGGAAACGTATGCGAATAATCCGGATGCGCCGGACTTCGGATACGGCGTCGTGAACGGTACCGAGATTCCGGAACAACTCGTTGATCACATATCAGTTCCGTCAGGAACGACATCGGTGATCCTCGCCTCAGACGGATACCCGACGCAGGCACTGCACGGTACGCTCGCAGCAACCGAGGCTGCGCTCAAAGCGATCGAACGAACAGATCCGTTGGGTATCGGCGAAACACAATCGGTCCGTGCGAACAAGCCGGCCGAGGGAAAGGCTGCGGTAGACGACAGAACATATATCAAAATAGTGCCGTGATCCGGCACTATTCTTTTTTATGGTCCTAATTCACTTTGGCGATCTTGGCGATGACCGCGGCGAGCTTTACAGGGTCGTGTCGGACGAGTGAGCGGACGATCTTGTCATGCTTGAGTCGTTTGGGAAGCCCGGATGTAGCAACAAGGTCTTCGCCCATGAGCGTGCGATTCTCGGGGAGTTCGAGGCGGGTGAGGGTTTCGCCTTTGCGTGCGTAGCGCTCGATCAGTTTCGGGGACGGTGTCTTGCTGTTGTAGATGATCACGTCGAACGCGCCGCCGAGATACTTTTCGATAGTGGCGGTAAAGTTTGCGACCGAGAAGTTCTTGGAGTGTTTTACGTACGACATCAAATTGCACACCAATACCTTCTTTGCCTTACTCTTGCGGATCGCTTCCGGCAGGCCCTTTACCAATAGATTCGGAATGAGGCTCGAGAACAGATCGCCCGGTCCGATCACGATCACGTCGGCGTTCTTGACCGCTTCGAGAGCTTTCGGGTTCGCTCGCCCGTGCGGTTCAAGCCACAGGCGCTCCAGATCGCCGTTGAGTTTCGTGTTGTGAATGATGGCTTCGCCACGCACTGTCTTGCCGCCTACTTTTGCGGCGAGCTTTACCTTGTCGAGGGTAGAGGGGATCACGCGTCCGCGGATCGAAAGCACCTCGCTCGCTTTTTCGACTGCGCTATCAAAGTCTCCTGTGATCTTTTCGAGTGCCGAGAGGAGCAGATTTCCGAAGCTGTGACCCTTGAGTCCGCCTTCTTCGAAGCGGTAGTTCATGAGCGAGCGCATGAGATCGTCCGAGGTCGAGAGGGCTACCAGGCACTGCCGGACGTCGCCCGGCGGAAGCACGCCGAGTTCGTCTCGAAGCACCCCTGTGGAGCCTCCGTCGTCCGACATAGTGACGATCGCGGTCAGATCTACCGGGTAGGTTTTGAGCCCCGTGAGCACGGTAAACGTGCCTGTGCCGCCGCCTATAACGACGATATTCTTGCGCTTTTTCGATGCCATATCAGACAATTCGGGCTATACTACCAGATATATTGACATGCGCCACGGTACAAGGCCTTGTAATAAAGACTAAATGAAGACGTCATAGCCCGTATGGATAAAAGCGCAAAGATCTGGATGGTAGTCGCAATAGTACTGTTTCTGGTCATTCTCGGGATGACGTACCTCTTATTTGCCCTGCCTCCACTTGAAACGACTACACCCGTATCAACCTCGACCCCACAGCAGCCGGTCACAGCGCCGGTGACTACGGTTCCGGATCCCAACGCTCCGCTCTCGGAGCGGGTGATCGTGACGACACCTCTCCCGAATACATCGGTCGGTGCTACGTTCGTTGTAAAAGGAAACGCGCCGGGTAATTGGTTCTTCGAGGCGGACTTTCCGATCCAAGTGCGCGATAAGGATGGCAACGTAATTGCGCGAACCTTTGCGAGCGCTCTTGGTGAGTGGATGACCACCGAACAGGTCGGATTTTCTTCCACCATTATCGTCGAAGGAGGGTACAAAGGTCCGGCGACACTCATCCTGGTCAAGAACAACCCGTCCGGTCTGCCGGAACACGACGACGCCGTCGAAATCCCTATAACGATCCAATAGCGAGTCACAAAATCATCGCGTCTTCGTCGTTGCGATGCGCAGCGATCCGCTCACCGTACGTTCAGTACGGCTCGCGTTCCGCCGCTTCCGCGCCTCGAATACGCGCGATTTTCTGACTCTTGGGTTCGTGGAGGGGTGATATAGTTGCGGAATGAAATTCGCACAAACCGTTAAGGAGTATCAGCTCGGCCCCGCCCTCGCGTTATCCGCCGGCATCGTCCTCGCGGCGATCATTGCCGCGTATTCCTTTTATGCGGTACGCGCGTTATCGAATACGCTTACGGTCACCGGCTCAGCTACCGCTACATCGACCGCGGACACGGGGAAGCTGTATGTAACGGTCTCGCGTGGCACGACGGAAGACGGGATCGCAGCTACGCAGTCGCGCATTGCAGCGGACACAAATGCGGTCATCGCGTTCTATACCAAGAACGGGATCGCGGCCGATGCGATCGAGACGGGCACTATTGCCGCTGACCGCGAGTATTCCAACAACGAATTTGCACCGCGACGATACAATGTGCGTCAGGACATTACGATCACATCGCCGGATCCGTATCTGGTGGAAAAACTTTCCAAAGACATCACGGACCTCTCGGCTCGCGGTATTTTTCTCAATGTGAATCCGCCTCAGTACTACATCAGCGATCTGCCTGAGCTTCGTGTACGACTCATCGGCGAGGCCGTCAAAGACGCAAAAGCTCGCGCCGCGTCCATTGCAAAGTCCGCCGGTCAGGGTGTCGGACGACTCCAGAGCGCATCAAGCGGCGTCGTACAGGTGATGGC
>JAGOTU010000102.1 GCA_018061585.1 Minisyncoccota bacterium
CACCGCGATCGTGTTCGGTCCGGTATCGAAACAGTCCAAGAACTTCAAGCCGACGAATTTCGGTGCCGACGTCGCGTTCATTTCACTCAATCACCCCGACATGAATGGAGCCGAAGAAGCCGGCCGAGGAGACAAGCAGCCGTTCGTCGTGTTCGGTCCCGGTGAGTACGAAATAAAAGAGATCACCGCATCCGGATACCCTGCCGGTTCCATGTACGACAAAGAGGGAAAGATTAACACGGTGTATTCGATCCATTTCGACGGTCTCTCCGTTCTTTACCTCGGTGCGCTCGGTGATATGGATCTGCCGTCAGAAGTGCTCGAAATGGATTCGCCCGACATCCTTATTGTTCCGGTCGGCGGAGAAGGCACGCTGAACGCGGCAGAAGCGGAGAAACTTGCCGTCAAACTGGAAGCGAAGATCGTTATTCCGATACTCTACGACGACAAGTCGCTCAAGACCTTCCTCAAGGAGGCGGGTGCAGAGGGAACAAAGCCGGTGGACAAGCTCACACTCAAACCCCGCGATCTTGCAGGTAAGCAGGGCGAAGTCGTGGTTTTGGGTGCATAATAGTGGGTATGGTCGTGCAGCGGACACTTAACAAGATCGAAGAGCTTAAGGAGAGGCCGCATCACGAGCGTCGCGCGATAGCGTTCTACATCGCAATCGGCGTTGTGGCATTCTTGATCTTGTTCTGGGGATTCTTCGTTGTGCGTAGTCTCGGGTCATTCGCATTGCGTTTGAACACAGAGCCGGAGACCGCGGTAGTCGTGCAAAGCGGCAATGTGGGCTCTGCAGCGTCCGCCGCAGCTGCTGCGGATAGCATGATGCTCGGAGCTCCGACGCAGTTCACAGCAAGCTCCAGTAATGGGCGCGTGGAGCTTGTGCCCACGCGGTAGCATCAGCTGTTACGGGGCTCAAAATCAGGGTTTTACAGATATTCAATTACTGGCATTCGGACTTCATTTTTGATAGAATTCAGGAGATATGGCGCGCGCAAAAAAGAACGACAGCCCTTCCGACGACGGAAAGGGAGTAGAGAGCAACGTATCTACGGGTAACGTAATCATTCGATCGATCACGCAGGAAATGCGCGAGTCGTACCTCGACTACGCGATGACCGTGATCACCGGGCGTGCACTACCTGATGTGCGCGACGGATTTAAGCCGGTGCATCGTCGCATCATGTATGCGATGCAGGAAGCCGGTCTTACGGCGAGTGCAAAGACACGTAAGTCCGCGACAGTGGTTGGAGATGTGCTCGGTAAATACCACCCGCACGGCGACGCGTCTGTGTACGACGCGATGGTAAAAATGGCACAGGACTTTTCTATGCGATACCCGCTTGTCATCGGCCAAGGTAACTTTGGATCGATCGACGGAGACGGCGCTGCGGCATACCGATACACCGAAGCCAAGATGTCGCGCATCGGCGGCGAAATGCTCCGCGATATAGACAAAGACACTGTTGATTTCCGTCCGAACTACGACAACACCAAAACAGAACCGACGGTCCTTCCAACGACTATCCCGAACTTGCTCCTCAACGGAACGCTCGGTATTGCCGTCGGTATGGCGTCCAACATCGCGCCACACAATCTGCGCGAAGTCGGTGCTGCGGCTATTCACATGATCGAGAACCCGGATGCAACGACCGAGGATCTGCTCCAGTTCGTGCAAGGGCCCGATTTCCCGACCGGCTGCATCGCATTCAATAAACGAGACATCGCTGCTGCGTATACCACCGGCCGTGGTCCGGTTGTCGTGCGCGGGAACGCCGAGATCGTCGAAGGTAAAAAAGGTGACTATCAAATAGTCGTTACCTCAATACCGTATCGCGTCGTTAAATCCGATCTCATCATCAAGATCGCAGACCTCGTGCAGGAGAAGAAGCTCGAAGGTATCCGTGACATCCGCGACGAATCCACCAAGGACATCCGCATCGTCATTGAGCTCAAGAATAATGCCAATGCGCAAACGGTATTGAACTATCTCTACAAGCACACGCAGCTCGAAGACACGTTCCACTACAACATGGTGGCGCTCGTCGACGGCGTACCGCAGACGCTCTCGCTTAAGGCGATGCTCGAGTATTACATCGCGCACCGAAAGGACGTAGTAACGAGGCGCACGAAGTACGACCTTCGTATCGCAGAAGCACGCGAACACATCTTGGTCGGTCTCAAGAAGGCGCTTGACCATTTGGACGAGATCATCACGCTCATCCGCAAATCAAAGACCGTTGATGATGCCCGCACCGGCCTCATGACGAAGTTCAAGTTCTCTGAATTGCAGGCGCAGGCGATCCTCGATCTTCGACTTCAGCGACTTGCAGCACTTGAGCGACAGAAGATCGAAGACGAACTGAAAGAAGTGCAGGCGCTTATCGAATACTTGCGCGCACTCTTGAAGAGCGAAAAGAAATTAATGGATCTCATCAAAAAGGAGATCTCGGAGGTCGTCGAAAAGTACGGCGATGATCGCCGCACGAAGATCATGAAGGGCGGTGCGACCATTCTTTCTGCAGAAGACCTCGTGGCAGACGATGAGTCCGTGCTCGTGCTTACATCCGGCGGATACATCAAGCGCACGAATCCGGGCGAATACCGCCGTCAGAAGCGCGGAGGCGTAGGTGTTGTGGATTTGGATACAAAAGAGGAGGACTTCGTGACGCAGTTCCTGACCGCCAGCGCGCACTCCGATCTCTTGTTCTTCTCTGATCGCGGCAAGGCATACCAACTCAAGATGTACGAACTCCCGGAGGGAAAGCGTGCGACAAAGGGCAAATCAATAATGAACTTCCTTTCGCTCGAACAGGGTGAACAGATCACATCGATACTCGCGATGCCGAAGGAAAAGAAGGCGGCAGATGACCTCTCGCTTATCATGGCTACACAGAACGGCACCGTGAAGCGCGTAGCAGCAAGCAACTTCAAAGAAGTGCGGCGCTCCGGACTCATCGCGATCGGACTCGATAAGGGGGATTCGCTCATCACCGCGGAATTCGTACGCAAGGGCGATGATGCGTTGCTTGTGACCGCCAAGGGCCAGTC
>JAGOTU010000103.1 GCA_018061585.1 Minisyncoccota bacterium
GTACCAGTCCTTCCTCGATATTACAGACGAGGGTCGAGGTAAATCGCTGATCTTGTGGCTTAAATGACATGCGCGGCAGACTACCCTATTGCTAAGTTTCGTCAAGCGTGGTGTTGTTTTTACGCAGTACACGGCCCTGTTGCGCCTTCATTTTGGGTTATACTGTCGCGATATGGAAGGAACCTGCAACAAATGTCATACCGATCTCGCGGGCGGCGGCATTCTTTTTACTCCCCCGGGCGACGATCAGACCTCACAAAATCTCTGCATGAACTGCTTCGAGAGCATGAACGGTGGCGACGTGAAAGCAGAACAGGCGATCTAGGGCGCGTACCTTACGGGATAGCCCGCCACAACATATCGAAGTACGAACGACGCGTCTTTGCGAGCGCGGCACTTTCAATAACGATGATCATATCGTCGGGGCGCGGAGAGATGAGTGCCGTGAATCCCTCACCGATCACCTCTGTGTAGGGCAATTCGTACCCTTTTGGTAAGAATTTCGAAACGCGATTCTCGGTCGAGTCCTTTTTTACGATCGCGCGCGCATACGGTGAATCAGTAATAAGCTGCATGCTCTGGATCTTGCGAATGCGCTTTGCTTTGATGATCTCGTCGATGATGTACTTCTCCGTCACGAAATCCAAAAAGTTCTGCGCCTCGGTGATGATGCGGTACCCTTCTCGCGACTCGAATATCCGATCCCAGACCGATTTGAACCCCGATGGTCCATGAAAGAAGTACACACCAGGCTTTTTGTAATGGGAAAGCACGAGCGCATCGAGCTCCGGTAGTTTTTCTTCGAACACCAACAGGCGCTCCCGCGCCCGCTTTAGAAGCATCGATGGTTCGCATGCGCGCAGATGTTGCCGTTTTCCCCGCTTTACTTCGAGGAACGCCCCGAGCTCAATGAGCTCACTGAGCACGTAATACGCCGTTGTGCGTTTGATCCGCGCACGTTTGGAGAGCTCAAGCAATGTTGTTTCTCCTATTTCGAGTCCTGCCCGGTACAGGCGCGCCGCCTTTTCGCTAAGGCCCGCTCCGCGGATCGCCTCGTCGACACCGTGTTCTTCCTTTGGAGTCGCCTTGGCCATAGCTCCACAGTATCAAAAAGTGTCGAAAAAATCGACAAATCCTGCTGCTTTCAGGGTCGCGTTTGCATACGCTTACATTCGGAACATACAGAGGAGGTTCATATGCTCCAACTCATCGCGCACCTGATCGGTGACTACATGCTGCAGAGCGGGTGGATGGCAAACAACAAGACGAAGCGGCACGTCCCTGCGCTCGTGCATGCGCTTGTCTACTTTTTGCCGTTCTATGTGATCTTCCATCCGTCGCTTGCCGCCGCGGTCGTTATGATCGGCACGCACTTCGTGATCGACCGCTACCGGCTCGCGCGCTATGTCGCGTTCAGTAAGGAGTTCATCGCACCACCCTCGAACTGGCCGAAGTGGAGCGTTTGCTCGGAAACGGGATTTCACAAGGACACGCCGGCGTTCCTTGCGGTGTGGCTGATGATCATCATCGATAACGCGATGCACCTGGTCATCAATGCACTCTCGCTCGCGTATCTGTGACCGATGCTCTTGGAGGCCTGCCCACGCAGGCCTCCTTTCTTAGACCCGTTTGCGTGACCTATACTGAGGCGATGAAAGTGCTCGCTATCGACCCCGGATACGGACGCTGTGGCATGGCGATCGTTGAGCGCGTTGGTATTAAAGATATTCTCCTCTTCTCGGTCTGTGTCGAAACAGATGCGAAAACAGCGTTCCCCGACCGACTCAACCAGGTGGTCACTCAGTGCGAGGCCCTTCTCAGCTCGTATATGCCTGACCACATGGCGCTGGAAAAATTATTCTTCAAGGCAAATCGCACGACCGCAATGAAGGTAGCCGAAGTTCGAGGCGCACTCATTCATGCCGCGTCTCGTGCCTCCGTTCCTGTTCATGAATATTCGCCGGCCGAGGTAAAGAGTGCGGCAGCCGGCTGGGGAGGAGCGGATAAAAAGCAGGTAGCGGCCATGCTTCATGCACTGGTCAAGATAGAAAAACCGATTAAGCACGACGATGAGTACGATGCCATCGCCATCGGCGTAACACATCTTGCATATTCACGCGTGCCGCATCGCGAAGCCGCGTGAAAAATTGTACAATAGCTCCTAATGAGCAGACTCCGTGAGGCGCGACGACGCGTAAAGCATCACTTTAACAGATTGCCTGAGTGGGTGCGCCTTTCACTTACTGCACTCGCCGCACTCACCTTTTTTGGTCTCGGCGGCATCATCGCATGGGCAACGTTCATGCCGATACCGGCGATCAATAGCTTCGAGAACCGACAGGTCGCCGAGAGCACAAAGATATACGACCGCACGGGTAACATCGTTCTCTACGACGTGTACGGCGCTGTTCGCCGCACCTCCGTTCCACTCGAGGACATTTCTCCTTACATTCAAAAAGCATCAGTCGCGATCGAGGACGCGTCGTTCTATGACCATTACGGTTTCCGGCCGATGGCGTTCGCCCGTGCCGTATGGATCAACTTCACTTCGGGCGACCTGCTCGGTGGCCAGGGTGGCTCTACGATCACTCAGCAGGTCGTAAAGAATTCACTCCTTACAAAAAAGAAGACTCCCACACGTAAGCTTCAGGAGATCATTCTCGCGATCCGCTTGGAGCGCGTGTATTCGAAGGACGAGATCCTTTCGACATACCTCAATGAAAGCCCGTACGGCGGCACGATCTACGGTGTACAGGAGGCGAGTCAGTACTTCTTCGGGGTTGATGCCGCAGATGTATCGCTTGCACAAGCCGCGTACCTGGCGGCACTCCCCCAGCGCCCCACGTACTTCTCGCCCCACGGGAACAATCGCGACAAACTCGACCTCCGTAAAGATCGCGTCCTCGGTGAAATGCTCAAACACAACCTGATCACCAAGGATGAGTACGACGAGGCCAAGCTGGAGCAGGTGCAATTCCTGGATCCTGCCGACACCGGTATTAAAGCGCCGCACTTTGTGTTCTATGTCC
>JAGOTU010000104.1 GCA_018061585.1 Minisyncoccota bacterium
TCAAGGAGAAAAGCGGCGCCGCGGAATTAATAGGAGCGAATGCCCGCGACATTCTGGACGTGGGTTGCGCCAATGGTGTGATCACAAAGGGGATCGCACACCGGTATCCGGAAGCCCGCGTACACGGCATCGATCTGGACGACGAATTCATTACCGAAGCCGCTCGCCCCAGTGAAGACGATCATGCTCCGGAGTTCGAACGCGTGTATCTACGCGAAATTCTTGAGCGTCCGCGACGGTATGACGCGGTCACGTTCATGTCTGTTCTGCACGAGTTCTATTCGTACGGCAACCGCGAGCCTTCCGTTATGAAGGCAGTTGCGGATGCGTACGAACTTCTGAATCCGGGCGGAAAGCTTGTTATACGCGACATGATATTGCCGGAGCGCATGAAGACCGCGGAATTTCCGGCGACGTCGATCGCGAATAAGATCCGCGCGAATTCCGAGGTTGCCGGCAGGCTCGCGGAATTCGAAGCGATGTACGGTCCGATCGATACGCTCTACAACGCGAACCATTTTTTGCTCAAGTATATGTACGAGGAGAACTGGGAACGCGAGTTGCCGGAGAACTACGTACCGGTATCCACAGAACAGTATCGCGGCTTGTTTGATTGGCTCGGGGCCGAGACGACACATGCCGAGTCATATCTCATTCCGTATCTGCGCGATAAGTGGCAGGCAGATTTCGGGCTCACCGAAGGCGAAATGCTTAATTTGTACTCAACGACCATCCTGGTTGCCGAAAAGCCGCAGGACGCGATCCCTATGTCACCGAGTAAATAACAAGCTTGATTCATTTGATATTCCGCTCAGGACCGATATCCTTTTTGTATATGAGTTTCGAAACATTCACTGCTGAAGTCGTTATCAAGTCTTCGATCGAAAAGGTGTGGGAGTACTTTACCAATACGACGCATATCGGTGAGTGGGCCAATGCGTCGCCCGATTGGGAGACGGTCGCGATCAAGAACGATCTCGTGACCGGCGGCGAGTTCCTCTCGCGGATGCAGGCAAAGGACGGCTCACAAGGGTTTGATTTTGGTGGGGTATACGACGAGGTAGTGCCTCTCGAAATAATCTCGTACACGATGGGCGACGAACGTAAGGCGTCAACGACGTTCTCTGTGGAGGGTGATTCTGTACGTGTTGCACAGGAGATCGATGCCGAGACAGAGAATCCGATAGATATGCAAAAGAGCGGCTGGCAGGCAATGCTCGACAACCTGAAGAATGTCGTCGAATCGAACTAGCGCTCCTGGCCGGGAAGAAGGTCACACGTAGTCGCGGGCATACGTACACGTAGTCCAGGGACGTGCCGCGGCGTTTTTCTTTTGGTTTGACCGCTGACGACTCGTGGAGCATAGTCCCTATCGGTTGATAATTCAGACGAAGCAGCCGAGCAGGGGAGCACGAACGAATGACAGTGATTCATAAGCGCGAACGGTATCAGGGTGCGATGGTGGGGTTACTTGCGGGAGACGCGATCGGTGCTCCATACGAAACATGGAATGCCGCGGACATCGCGGCCGACATCGAGAAGCGTGGTGGTCTGAAAATGTACGACTACGTGAATCCGTGGGCAGCACAGGATGGTGCGACCAGGGTCTTTCCCAAGGGTCGTCCGACAGACGACGGCGATCACGGGGCGGGATTCGGTCTGAGTCTTATCGCGTGCCACGGCGTTGATCAGGAGGACATCTTCAATCGACTGCGTCACATCGTGTTCGGTCATGTGAGTCCGCTGTGGAACGGTCGCGCGTATGGTGCCGGCAAAACCACCCGCGAAATGCTGCGACCGGCAACATGGGCAGAATCGCAGGCGCTCGCATATGAGTGCTATCCGAGTAACGGTGGCCTCATGCGTATCCTCGCACTCGCGCTCTACTTCGGCTCATTCGACCTGTTCGATGATGCTCAGGTGGAACTCGCCACGCGTGTTACGCATCGCAATGAACTTGCGGTTGATTGCTGCTCTGCCTATGTGGCCACGGCATGCAATCTGCTCGAAGGACGGGAACCTGAATATGCGATCAAGTCGCATATCGGCTTCTCGCTATCTGATCATGTGAGTATGCATTGCGAGCAAACCCCGGTTGATCCCGGAAAGTGGCCCGAGCGGGGACATGTCGGCCTCACGCTGCATGTTGCGTATTGGTGCCTGCTGAATGCGACAAGCTTTGCAGACGGGATCGAAAAGGCGATCCGCATCGGCGGAGATACTGATACCTACGCTGCGGTTGCCGGCGGACTGCTCGGTGCGCGCTTCGGCTACCAAGGTATTCCACAGGAATGGCGCCGCCAACTCTTGGGCGTTGATGTCATGCGGAAGATCGCTGACGATCTGTACGACATCGCACATCACTGAGTGGCCGATTCAACAGGCTGCAAAACAAACAACGACCGCCCCGGTCTCCGGGGCGGTCGGATTTTTTATATGGCCTAGATGACCTCGATATCCTTCACCTTGTCGGAGGCGAATCGGTAGAGCTGTGCGGGCCGAAAGCGTCCGCCTGTGCGCTTACGCGGCAATTCTTTCAATACATCGAGCTTTAGGATCTTCTTACGGAAATTGCGCTTGTCGAGTTCGTGGCCGAGCGTGACCTCGTACGTCTTTTCTAGTTCCGTAAGCGTGAACTCTTTGGGCATAAGCTTGCCGATGAGTGTTGTGTACGAGATGCGTGAGTGAATTCGAGTAAGTGCGACCGAAAGCATCTCGTCGTGATCGTAGGCGAGCTTTGTTTTACGGTCCGCGGGGTGCCACCACGCGTGTTCGGTATCGCTCTGCTCTTCGGGGGAGAGTTCGCTCCACGGTACATAGGCGATGTAGCCGACCGCGACGACTCGTCCGCGCGGATCCCGATCGATCGAGCTGAAGGTGTAGATTTGTTCCATGTATACCTTGACCGGATCCACGCATGCCTTTGTCGCCAAATGACGCCGCGCCGCTTCTTCTGCGGTTTCTTTCGGATCAATAAGGCCCCCCGGAAATCCGCGACTGTCAGAGAAGTA
>JAGOTU010000105.1 GCA_018061585.1 Minisyncoccota bacterium
GAATTCACCTCGAGGCATACGAGTTCACCGGTTGTCGGGTCGTAGCGGAAATCCGAGCGGCTGACACCGCGACAGCCAAGGGTTTGATGTGCCAAAAGCGCGATCGCGCGGACACGTGCGTACACGCTTACGTCGATCTGCGCCGGGAGCACATGCGTTGAACCTCCATCCGAATATTTTGCCTGATAGTTATAAAAGGGAAGTTCCGAGGTGATCTCGGTCACCTCGAGCGCTCGATCACCCATGACAGCGCAGGTGAGTTCTTTGCCGGCGATATATTTTTCCGCGAGAACGAGATCGCCGAATTTCCAGTCATCTGCTCCTATCGTGCTCGGTGGTTCGTCGCCCTCGCGGACGATAAAAACACCGACGCTCGAACCGTTGGCGATGGGCTTCAGTACATAGGGCGGGATCATTACGTGCTCGCGTGCCGCATCGAACCGTGACACAACTTCGCCCTCGGCGATCGGGATCCTCGCGGCTCTGAAGAGTTCTCGCGAGCGAGCTTTGTTCATCGCAAGCGCAGAGGCAAGCACGCCCGAATGCGTGTACGGAATCTCGAGGATCTCCAGCAATCCCTGTATCGATCCGTCTTCGCCGTACGGCCCGTGGAGGGCATTGAGTGCTACATCGGGCTTGAGCTCGGTGAGTACCTTGCCGATATCGTGCCCGACGTCGACGGGAGTGATCTCGTGCCCCGAGCCTTGCAGTGCATCTATGCACGCGCGTCCGGACGAGAGCGAAACCTCGCGCTCTGCCGACCATCCGCCCATAAGTACCGCGACCTTCATATTTGTACCGTACCACATTCCCGAAATGCGAAAGGGGACAGCTCTTCTATGAGCTGTCCCCGAAAGGTGCATGGACCGCGCCGATTACTGGCGGGTGGTGAGCAGAATGTCGGCGGACTGTTCGTCCATGATCCGCTTCAGCACAGCCGGTGCCGTGCCGCGAATCGACGTCGCCGCATGATCGATCAAGACCGCGAGGAAGTTGTCGTTCTGCGTGGTCTTGTTGCCGTAGTGCCCGCGATGGGTGTCCATCCATACCACGAGCTTCGCCCACTGCGATCTGGGAATTCTCTGACGAACACGTTCGCTCATTCCGCCGACGCCGCGATCGAATTTCTGATGCGACGCGGAGCGCATGTTGTGAAATGCCGCGGGCGTGATGAACGTCCCGTTCGGCATCTCGATGCGATCCTTCGGAATGGCCGATTTGCGTTCCTCTTTGAGCTGGGGCTGGTGAAAACGAGCTCCCCGAGCACTGAAGGACTGCGAACCGTTGCGCGAAACTTGCGTGGTCGACATGAGGCATCTCTCCCTGGTTGTTACCGTCAAGGAATATGCAATGGATCACCCGGTTTTGCAAGGAGGTGCCTGTGTGTACCATGGCTGTATGGCTGACGGACCACAGAGAAAAAAGCTCGCGGTATTCGATGTAGACGGTACGATATTCCGCTCGAGCCTCCTCATTCAGCTCGTCGATACGCTAATCGAGCGGGGTGCGTTCCCCGAGGATACGCGCGCGGTGTATGAACGTGAGCATCGTAAATGGCTCGATCGCGAAGGCGACTACCAAACCTATATCGAGGCTGTGATCAAAGCGTTTCGTTCGCATCTGAAGGGTGTGCACTATGCGGAGCTCGTCGAAGCGTCAGATCAGCTCGTGGAAGAGCAGTGGAAACGCACATATCGCTACACGCGCGACCTTCTAAAACTCTTGAAATCAAAGGGCTACTACCTGCTCGCCGTATCACACTCGCCGAAGACAGTCCTTGATAAATTCTGCCCGCGACTCGGTTTTGATAAATCGTACGGCGTCGTGTACGAGATCGGTCCGCAGGATCTGTTCACCGGCGCGATAACCGACGAGCATCTGATATTCAACAAAGGGAACGTGGTAAAGCGCGCGATCGAAAAGGCTGACCTCACACTCGCATATTCCATCGGCGTCGGAGACACCGAAAGCGACATACCGTTCCTAGAGATGGTCGCGCGCCCGGTATGTTTCAACCCGAACGCAAAGCTCTTCAAGACCGCGCAACGGCTCGGATGGGAGATAAAGGTGGAGCGCAAGGATGTGATCTATACGATATAAATCACTGATTTGCTATACTGCGCCCCTATGAAAACACTCAAACGAAAACCCCAGAAGGCGATGATCGCAGGCGTTATTGCGGGCTTTGCCGAATACTTTGTTATCGATGTAACGGTACTTCGCGTATTGTTCTTGGCGGCACTTTTGGTCACCGGATTCTTTCCACTTGGACTCGCGTACATTTTATCGATATTCATAATGCCTATCGACACGTCCGTACCGGCTGAACCCGTCATTCATGTCCACGCAGACGAAAAAAGCCAGTCAAACCCGGGCGCGTAGCATTGCCGTATTCCGACGCGCGGTGTGGAAACACTACCGGCGCGAAGGCCGGCACGATCTACCGTGGCGCAAAACGAGGGATCCGTACAAGATCCTGGTCTCCGAGATCATGCTGCAACAGACGCAGGTATCTCGTGTGCTTGAAAAATACAAGAGTTTTCTCAAGAAATTTCCGAATGTGCGATCGCTGGCACGGTCCGGCCTTGCCGACGTTCTGAAGGAATGGAACGGCCTCGGATATAACCGCAGGGCCAAATATCTGCACGACGCCGCCAAAGTGATCGTCTCGGAATATAAGGGCGACCTTAAGAAGGCGACCGCAGAGCGGTTACCCGGCGTTGGTCCATACACGAGGGCGGCGGTCCGTACGTTCGCGTTCAACGAACCTCACATGATGATCGAAACGAACGTGCGCGCATCATTCATTCATCATTTCTTTCCGAAAAAGGATCGGGTAGACGATCGCGATCTCGTGCCGCTCATAGAGGCGGCGGGCGAGGGGCAGGATCCACGCACATGGTACTGGGCGCTCATGGATCACGGGTCGCACATGAAGAAACTTCATGTGAATCCCACCAGGCGAAGCGCATCATATGCTATGCAATCAAAATTTGTAGGA
>JAGOTU010000023.1 GCA_018061585.1 Minisyncoccota bacterium
TTGGGCGACTATCGGGAATCGAACCCGAATCGAGGGCTCCACAAACCCTAGTGTTAACCGTTACACCATAGCCGCCATCGGCAAACATTCGAATACCCGCTACGCCGGTATTCCTGACTCCTCGGCTTGGACCTGAACATGGTGCATGTTCACGCCACTCGCCCTACGTCGTCAGTCAATTTATAGCAGAATCAGGCGCTATTAGCGAACCCTTATCGTGTTTCTTCTATCAATTCGACCGGCCTAGACACACGCACCACGGTGAAGCGGATGCGCCCCACTATCTGTCCGTGGTCTGTCAGCACGTTCACGCGCCACGAACCCGCCTCGGGACTGAACTTTTCAGAGTATCCTCGGAATCCCCCGTCGCGACCACCATGGATCGTGAACTTAACATCTGAGCGGGTCTGCCATGTATCGGTCACCGTATTGAAATACTGCCACTGATGCCGGAGCACTGTCGAAAGCCCTGATGGAGCGAAAACGGCAGTAAATATGAACGCTCTCTCGCCTGCGGCCAAATTCACACGCGCAGGGGTGTTGAGGAATCGCGTCGCAAACGTTTTGCGCTCTCCCTCTAATATGTATGCCCCTTCGGTACGAACGACTCCGTGGTACACGCCTCCCTCCTTGAGCGCGAGCGGAAGCGGTGGGATAAGGTTCGAGAAATACAGCACATTGAACACAACCGTGATAACGATGAGTGAGCGGATGCTCGTTCTGCGCGTTTCCATGTACCGCTCGTATATCAGATGCCGGAGCAAGAGCATTACCAATGTAATGATCCCCGCACTCACTGCTCCGGAGAATAGGAACATCCATGTACCGATCGATTTAACGATGAGCGGAAGGAAAAAGATCAGGAATGAGTAGAGTGAGACGAAGTAGATCGAAAGCTGGAACGGAAGCCGCTGGTAGAGACTTCGGAACCGTTCGTTGCCGATGAGCAGGATCGCGAGCACGAGCACGAATACCCACGAGACCGCAACGCCCGCGCTTCTGCTATACAAGCTTAGGTATCCGCTGAATAGCGCGCCGAAGAACAACTGAATAACGACCGGCATGAACGGCGCGATCCAAAGCATGAATCTGTTCTGTGTCCTGCCGGCCTCGATGTAATTAATGGTGACGATCGCAATTCCGGCGAAGGTAAGATATGTGAGCAGCAATACATTACCAAGCAGTACGTCGACACGGTTCAGGAGCACGTAGTTATCAAGCAAAAAGCCCACGATCAGTGCGACGGGTGAAAGGTAGCGCTCGTACCAGTGAATGAGCTCTTCGGTGCTTTTGGGGAGGTATTTGCGGATCATGCGTACCGAAATGATAGCAGAGTTCGGTTGCTCGCGATTTTTTCGGTCTCTGCTATTATGCTCGCACGCGCGGGTGGCGAAATTGGTAGACGTACTACCTTGAGGTGGTAGCGCCCGTTAAGGGCATGGGAGTTCGAGTCTCCCCCCGCGCACAAAGACGAAAAGACTTGGCCTGCGCCAAGTCTTTTCGTCTTTGTGCGGGCCGGAGCGATGTCGCGCAAGCTTGCGCGACCGCGAGGCGGGGCCTGCGACCGAAGCGAGCGGCGGCGAGCTGAGAGTTGTGGGCCACATGGATATGCAAAAGTTCTGACGAGAACTTTTCGAGCGCTTGGCCGAGTCTCACCCCCCCGCTCTGCGACGAGAATCTCTGAGTGCGCGAAAAGAGTCTCGCTTATTACTCAACTGCTGTTTCGGGCTGTCCGTACAACTCAATGAGCCGCGCTTTACTCAGTATCGCGATGCTATTTGTCCGTTTTTTCAATATCTCTTTCGCTTTTTCCGCATCAATGCCGCTCTGCTCATACACTCCCTGGGCTGCGATCTCTGAGGCACTCGGGACGACGGGTATATTCGGATTTTCATCGATCTCAAATACCTCGAACCCGAACATCTCTGCCACTGATGGCAGAGGTTTCTCGGAAGTGGAATTGGCTGTCGAAGCTGAGAGTCTTGAAACCCCTACAAAAAAATCAACAGTGGACACGGGTGATCCCTCTACCTGCGCTTCTACCGCGAGCTTGTGCAGGCTCTCGCGTGTTTCTGCCATGATCCTGCGTGCGACCCCGTGAATGGAAAGTCCTGTTTGCGCGAGCTGCTTACTCTCTGTCGCCTTCGGGTCGATAAGTAATTCGCCAATTATCAGTTCGTCCTCTTTTGCGAGCCGTCTTCCGGCGAGATGTTTTGCGAGTGTCGGATATTTTATACCAAGCCACCTGGACTGCACTGCTGGCATACCCCAATCAGGCTTGTAAATACGAACAGCAAGCGGACCGTCCTCCCATGCGCCGGCGTGTACTTCGCTGTGGGTATGGATCTCGGTCTTGGGTCGGAGCCTGAATTTGTCCATCAAAATAATCGTATCATGCACATATTCAGCTCCGACCGGATCCGTCTATCGCGGCAACAAAAAAGACCCTGTTCGGGTCTTTTTTGATTTGAGTTTGAATTTATACCTGCTCTGCTGCCGCGACCTCTTCTGCGGTCGGCTTGGCGATCTCGATCGGATCCTCTTCGATGCCGGTAACGACCGGTGCAGCGGATTTGCTGACGAGCACGGTGCGTCGGAGCATGCGGCGAGCCTCTCGGGCCACCTTTTCGCGAATGAAGTAGAGCTTGGCGCGGCGCATTGTTGCGCGCTTAATGATCTCGATCTTCTCGATCATCGGAGAGTAGAGGGGAAAGATCTTCTCGACGCCCACACCGCTTGAAACACGTCGGACCGTAAAGGTACCGCCTGCCTCTGTGCCGTGCTTGCGCGCGAGAACGAGACCCTCGAATGTCTGGATACGGGTCTTACCCTTTTCTTCGATCTTCTGGTGTACGCGCACAGTGTCACCCGATCGGAGATCGAGCTTCTTGCGGGCGTCCACGTCTACCGGTGAAATTACGAATGCCATAACGTCGCGGCACTGTAACATGCAGGGTCGCCGAGGGCAAATTTCATAGAAAAAGCCGGGGTCGCGAGACCCCGGCTTCGAAGCGACACATGCCGCGAAAGATCAGTGGCCTCCGTGACCGTCCTCGTCGTTGAGCGAGAGCTCGAACAAGTCCAGCGCAAGGCGAGCAGCGTCCTCCTTGGGAAGGCCGAGCGCCTGGAGATCCTTCGCGAAGCCCTTGGTGGCCGCGAGGACTTTTTTGACCGTGCGGATACGAATATCGACGGCCAGATCTTGAGCCTTCATATCGTCGAGCCGACGCCTGGCCGACGAAGACTGGTGGTCATCATGACCATGCCCTTGCGAACGGTGCGAATCGGTGCGAATACGACGGCTAACACCAGCCATGCTGTAACCCCTTTGTTAGAGCGATCTCGGGATGAGATCGGTTTGTATTATAGCATATTTATGTCAAATATCAAGTACCTGAGTTGCGCTTACTTCCCCTCTCTATTAAGGTGCTCGCGGGACCACAACCAAAGGGAGGCACCCACATGGAGACCGTTTTGAGGATCGGCGTCATCGGAAACAGGGATACGCTGAATCGCATTGAACCGTGGCTCGCGAAGGCACTGCAGGAATTCCTGCCGCCTCGGCGCTTCGAGATCTCAAATCACGACCCGTTCCCACCCGGGTTCAGTAACCGAGAGATGACGGACCACCTGAAGGGTGGAAACGCCTTCGACGGCACCGACGCTCTGTACTTCCGGGCCGGCACCCTCACCCGGGTCATGATGGAGCGTAACCCCGAGATCGACATCGCGATCCGCACCGACGGCGGCGCCCTCAACCTGAAGGTGCCGCGACCGAATGGTGTGCATTTCGACGGACAGTACGTTGTCATCGGCATGCTCGGCACTCGCCTCAAGGGCGCCGGTGCGATCATGCTGTATCACAGCGTGTTCTCGCAAAGCTATCTCGGTAGCGGCGGCCTCGGACATCGCCAGGAGACGAGCATGTCGCAGATCGCCATGCAGGGCGTCCTGCCGCGATGGTGGAACGAGTACAGCCGCGGCGTGCATCGCGTGAGCGAATCCGAAGCGGCCTGATCTCTAGTGACCGGACAATTGTTGAGCGGGCCGTTCGCGGCCCGCTTTTTTCTTTTAAGAAACAACTCCCAACCAAATACAAAGACCCAGCGCATGCGCTGGGTCTTTGTATTTGTTGTGGGCGATACAGGACTCGAACCTGTGACCTTCGCTGTGTAAAAGCGTTGCTCTACCAACTGAGCTAATCGCCCGAGAGGCCTATACTAGCGCACTTTTGGCTGAGAGCTAGTCTGTACGACAGTTATGATTCTAACGGTTGCCCCTCGGTAACTGGGAAACCCACGGTTTTCCCAAACCTTCCTCCACGGGAAACTCCCGTTTCCCGACCCCTTCCCAACCGGGGTCACGTCATTCGCTCCGCTCACTTGTGCCCCCGGTTGGAATCGAACCAACATAACCGGCTTAGAAGTCCGGTGTTCTATCCATTGAACTACGGGAGCGTGTTTACGCGATGTAATCCTAGCCTATGTCACGCGCGGGTCAATTCGCCTTGGTCGGATCTGCCACGACCGGAACCATTGTGCGTCCGAGCTCAAAGTTTGCCCGCCGCTCCGAAAATTGCACCAACACCTCTTCAAGCTGCGCACGATCGATCGCGGGAGCCTGCTGCGCAGCACTTCCGCTCGATGTCGACGAGATCGTTGTCATCACCGATGAGAACTGCCAGATCCCGAACAGAATTATCCCGACCGCAGCTATAAGTGACGAGAATAATAGTACTCGCCAGTACGTTTCAGCGATCGGACGCAGGTTCTCCGGTTCGTGACGAGCTTCGTACAGCTCTTTAAATGTGTCGTGGTTGTCTTTCATATAGCCACCTGAATGAGTGTCTGCACCTTTATGCGGACCGTGATGTGCCAGGGCGGGGTCTTGGGATCAGATGACTGATTCCGCGCTATATCCATTTGCTCGATCGAAGAAAGCATCGGCAATCGTTCATACAGTTGCGCGGCATGCATGACTTCGGCAATAGTGCCGTCTCCCTGCACACTGAATACTACTGCGCGAAGCGCGTCCCCTGTCTTACCGAGCGCCGTAGTACCTGCAACGGATGCATCGCTTACCTTTGCTTCGATGCCTGCACTTTTCCCCGCAGCGTCAATGATATCGATGATCGCCACAACATCTGCCCCCGCGAGCGTGGAAAGCTGTGTGCGCTTATCCGCCGTTACCTCGGCAAGCGCCTCTACTTTTTGATTCATTGCCAATTGATTCGCCTTGGTAAGCGCTAACTGTGTATCATTTGAGCGCTGCAGTGCGGTTTCGCGGATCATATTCGCCGAATATGCAACGCCTCCCCATATCACAATAGCGAGCGCAAGCAGAACCCATGAGATTAGTTTTAGGCGTTCAGACATATCAGAATTTGCCCGAGAGCGTTATCGAGAATAGTCCGCTGGAACCGACAAGCGCCGCGACCGGCACTGACACTGTCGTGAACGTACCCTCAGTTTCGAGAGCCGCGCGGTACGCGGACAGTTGTTCACGTGTCGCTTTTCCCCCGAGCTGAATGGATTTAGATGATCCGATATATCGGATATGGTCGACGATCACACCTTTCGGACGTAACGCGATCGCTTTTTCGATAGCGCTGGTCGGCGAGGACGTTGCTCTCACGATCGGTGCGACCGCCGTCAAAAGCGCTTGTGAGCGCAACATGCTCTTGAGACTTTCTCCGGCGCTACTCCCCTGTGCGTTCACTTCGTCGGCAGATAACGTGTTCACTTCAAGCGCAGCAAAACTTGGAATGAGTGCAATGAACGTGAACATCGCAAGCGCGATCATCATAAGCGACAGAACAATTACGAACCGCGCCCGGTGCATGCTCCAGAGCGATTTTTGTGCCGGTACCGGAAGAACGTTCGTCATATGATCAAAGGCCGCGAAGCGCGAGACCGATTGCGGTCGCGAACTGGAGTGAATTGTGTTTATCGATAGGCGGAACGTAGTCGTCGAACGTGGTCACATGCCTCCACACGTTGCCGCGGAGCGCCTTCGCTTGAACGCGGCCGGAGATGTAGTCGGAGAGTCCGCGCAGGTTCGCATTACCTCCCACGAGGACGACGCGACCGACCGGAGTCATTCGCTCCCCTTTCTCATTACGTCGCGTGTCCCAGTAATGGTAGTGGCGAGCCACTTCGTCGGCGAGCGCTGCGGCCGCACCACTCACCGCATCGAGCTCGGGAGACTTCGTGCCCTTCCGCGGCGCGAGCAGGCCCTCGTCATTCTTGAACCGTTCGGCATCTTCGTGCGACATAGAAAGTTTGCCGACCAGCATCCGGTCGATGAGGTCGCCACCTACTTCAACGGTCGATGTAAAAATCGGTACTCCGCGCTTCACAACAGCAAATCCGGTCCGCGCACGACCAAAATCCACGAGGAGCGTGATCGGTTCATCCTCTTCGGAAGAAGAGACTGCGCGCGCAATGGAGCGCGCTTCGACTTCGAGCGAGAGCAGCGATATGCCGGCAGATGAAAATGAGTCGACGTACGCCTGTGCGACATCCTTGGGGAACACGACAACACTGATCTCTTCGCTGCCGCTCTCATCCCGTGAAATAGTATTGTAGTCATATACAGCTGCGCTCGGTGGTATCGGAACGCGACCCTCGAATTCGAATTCGATCATGCCGA
The DNA here is from genome assembly GCA_018061585.1 of Minisyncoccota bacterium. Taxonomy (GTDB): domain Bacteria; phylum Patescibacteriota; class Minisyncoccia; order Phycocordibacterales; family UBA2100; genus UBA10103. The sequence continues at coordinate 6,652 of JAGOTU010000023.1, forward strand.
GTATCTGTGCACGCGGTGTGCCGCTCGGCACCTGCATACTAAATACATACGCAGCTTCTTCCGGGAGGGCAGCGTGCGCGCAGTAGATCCCCTTCAGCTCCTTGCGAACCCCCTTTAAAACATCGGCAAGCGCGGAGACATCGTGGATGACACCGTTCATAACGATCCCGGAGCGCAGCGGAATGTCCCCATATGTCTGCACACGCAGACCGTTCTCGGCCGGAGTGAGTGTGAGCCACTTTATAGACGAGTCGGAGATGTCGACACCTGCCGCGCGCGGCATCAAGAGCCCCGGCATCGGGAACCATCGTGTGAGACGGCGCGAAAATGTTTCTTTCGCAGCCGAAAGAGCTGTGGGATCAGACGACCACATCGTCTAATTATATCAGCAATGCTACTTTAATTTTGTTCCGGGTGGGACTTCGCGCTCAGGCAGGATGAGCGCAACACCATGGTCATCAGATGCAGCGATGAGCATTCCCTGACTTTCTACTCCGCGGAGCATTCGGGGCGCCAGATTCACGATATACGGTAGCTGACGACCGACGAGATCCTCCGAATGCTTCCATTCAGCAATACCCGAGACGATCGTGCGGGTACCAAATGAACCGAAGTCGATCGTGCACTTCAGTAATTTATCGGCATTCTCTATCTTTTCCACAGCGACAACGGTGCCGATGCGGATATCGAGTTTCGCAAAGTCTTCGTACGAGATCATCGCAGCATTCTCCGTCTTCGTTTCCGGCCGCACCGGCTCTGCAACTGCTTCTGTGGGTTTTGTGGATTCTGTCATAGACAGTTCTAGTCTACACTCCCCGTTTTGATATCCAAATATCGCTGCAGGATTATCGCAGCAGCCGCAGCATCGTTATGTTCACCATCGGGATCGTATCTGTTTGCTTCCATGGTGCTGCCGGCTTCCCACGATGAGGCAATGGGCACATCGAGAACCTTCTTTAGGTCTTCGACGAATTCCTTTACTTTGAACGTGATCGGATTCGGAATGCCACCGTAGCTCTGCGTGTCCCCCACGACAACGAATCCTATCTTCTCTTCGGCGATCAGTTTTTGGATAGAGCCGATGACGCCCCGCATATTCGCGATGGTTTCCCGCGGGAACGCAATGGTCCCGCCCTCGTCCGAAACCGCAAGGCCGATGCGCTTGCCCCCGTAATCTATACCCAGAAATTTCATATTCAGAATTCGTAGGCAGTATTCAGCTCGATCGTCTTAAATGCAACTCCGTGCTCTGCGACGATGTTCCCTACCAGGACCGGAACGAACGCCGCGAACTGCGGATGCAGGATCATGTCGTGGACGGGAAACGCATGCTTCGGTGCAAGTTTGATGGCGTAGTCGATCGCCTGCGACACCTTCATCCACGGACCGGCGACCGGGAGTGCGAGGATATCAACTGGCGTCCTTGGATCGATAAAGGCGTCGCCGGGATACCACAACCGTCCGCCGACGAGAAAACCGGTATTCTGAATTCTTGGAATGGATGAGTGTATCTCTTCGTGGATACCGGAGACACCCTGAACAGAAACCCCGTTCACGGCTAGTTCGCCGTTCGTTACGACTTCGTGCGCAATGTCTTCCGCGCGAAGCAATGCAGAGACCCCTTCGTTACAGAGAATTCTGACCCCGGGATTCGATACAAGCAGCTGCTTGAGCGAGGCCAAGTGAAAATGATCGGCGTGCTCGTGCGTGTAGAGGATCGCGTGGATGTTCGTAAGTGTGACGTGGCTCTCTGCGGTAAATGAACCGGGATCGGTCACGATCCGCACCCCTTGCCCCTCTATAAGCAGGCAGCAATGCCCGTATTTAGTGATCTTCATAGACAAAGTATACGTCACGCCCCCTGAAGTTTGGATGTTTTGTAAATGTCGGGCCTGAACGATTTGAGTCTCACTACGCGTGCGGGCAGGCCCACGCGATCAAGCTCCGCCTGTAGCTCGCGGACATACGAACTGTCCTGGTCGTATCCGAGACCGATCACATCGGGCCGTGCAGCAACGATGTGGTCAATGAATCCCTCGCGATCACCGATCACCACTTCGTCGACAAGGTCACACGCTTCGACTTTTTTCTGCCGATCTAATTCGCCGTGCTTCGGTGCGACTCCCTTTATTCGTTCGGCAGACTTGTCCCGGGAAACGGAGACGATGAGCTGCGGGTCAGAGACAAGGGCGCGCGCCTGTCGGAACATATCGAGATGTCCCTCGTGGATCATGTCGAACGTACCGAACACCATTACACGCTTCATGCAACAACGACCTCTTCCCTGTTCTCACGACCGAGCATATAGAGGGCGAACAAGAGCAGTGCTGTTCCTGCCCACTGACCGAGGAACAATCCGAAGTAGGTGCCCGCCGCGTTGTTTCCTGCGATAAAGTAAGCGTTCACAAATACCGCAGCAAGTGGAAAACCGAGCTCTGCAAGGGTCGCGATAGACGCCTTCGTGAATTGCAGTCCGTAGTAATAGATGGAGATCGAAAATACTCCGGAGACAAGCGCAACGATCGCAATGTAGAGCCAGTCGGTCGAGGATACCGACGCGAACGGCGGGAGGTTGTCTTGTGTGATCGCGAGCGTAAGAAGGAACAGGAATGCGATACCGAATCGAAGGGCGGTCAGCATCTGGAACGAACTAACGCGCAATGCGTATTTACCCAGTACCGTCGAGGCGCCCCAGAGAACAGCGGCGAGAAGCGCGAACAACACACCGAGCGTATTGGGATTGAAGACCTCACCTTCGTACATCTGCGGAACAATATTCGGAAAGCTAATGAGGTATGCGCCCGCCATTGCGATCACCGCCCAGATCCAAAAATACTTATGCATCTGCTCTTTCAAGAAAAGTGCTGCAAGCGATATAGCAATGAGCGGTTGTACTTTTTGAAGGAGTATTGCGACGGATGGGTTCACGTATTTGAACGATTGAGTGAACGCCATCGATGCGAGCGCGGAACCGCCGACCGCGATCACGATGACAGCGATCCATTCTCGCTTCGTAAAGTTCTTGAGTTCACGCCAATTGAAAAAAAGTATCGGCAGAACGAACAACAAGTTGACCGTGTGTTCGGCGAGCACGATGAAGCTCGTCGAGAGATCAGCAGTGAGTTGCGTCCGGAACGGCGCATCTGTCGCCCACAGCATTGCGGCGAAGAATACGAAGAAGGGTCCGAGGAAGGCGAGTGTACGGGTGATCGGGGTCATATCACTGCTGGCTCATAAAGTATGCCCGAACTGCGGCGACATCGGAAGCGATAGCGTCCCTGAGAGCATCATCGGTCTCGAACCGTTGATTCCGTCTTAATTTTTTGTGCAATGCGATCGATGCTTCTCGTCCGTAAAAATCCTCCTGTACGTCGAGCACGTAGGCCTCCAGAATGCCGCGCAACGGGTCAGCGAATGCAGCTGCGAGCCGCTCCACCCCGTTGATGCGGACGCGTGCGGCGAATATTCCATCGATCGTCATGTGATCGACGACGATATTGATAGTGGGATAACCGAGAGCGGCGGCACGCTGAGAGCCTCGTATGACCGTGCCGGAAAAGGACTTCATCACGGGAGTATACACGTTCGGGTACCTCCCAAACCCTACAAAGACATCAGTTTATCTGGATGTCGATGTAACAGACGCACCATGATGCACCTTTGATACATGTCCCCTCTCATCGCTCATTTTTCGTCCTGATTGCCTCACCCGCATCCGAAAAAACGTGCGGCTGTGCAACACGTGCGAACGCGAGGCTCTGTAGAGCCACAGAATGGAGTTATGCACTGCAGGGCTTGACGTGGCGTTAGTTAGTGTATAACCTACACTTAGTGGAGGAAATGGCGGGTACACCCCGCATTTCTTTGCCCATTACTTAGTGTATTAAGTACACTACTTATGATCTTTGACTTAACGGAGAAAAACCATGAAGAAGCGAACTCGCATCGGCGTGGTGGTCGGCAGATTTCAAGTCGCCGCCCTCCACAAAGGACACAAACACCTGCTGCGCTTTGCGAACCGTCGCAGCGACAAGCTGCTTATCGTACTCGGGTCGCCTGACTTCCCTACCCCGCGTAACCCGCTCTCATATGAGATGCGTAAGCAGATGGTGCTCGAAGCGTATCCCTGCGCGATCGTCGCGGAGATCCGAGACATGCCCAAGGATTCCGACTGGATCAAGCGACTTGATTCGATCATCAGTGCCGCGTGTGCAAATTGCGACGTAACACTCTACGGGTCGCGCGATTCGTTCCTATCGATCTATGCAGGGACGTATCGCACGGAGCTCGTTCCCGAGCTCGAAGGATTCTCGGGAACCGAGGAGCGCGCGAAGTGCCTTTCGAGCAAAAGTTCGACCGCAGCGTACCGCGAAGGTGTGGTGCACGGATACATGT
>JAGOTU010000024.1 GCA_018061585.1 Minisyncoccota bacterium
TCAAGGTCCGTATCATTTCCTATGCGGAACCTGGACCGCGTATGCGAACTCCACAGGGAACGGTCAGTACGCCTACTGTGCGTATCGGAATGATCCCGCGATCTCGAGACAGGTGATGAATGCAAAGATGACGCAGTTCGGCGATCAATACGGAGCACAGTGCACTCAGTCCGGACTAAGTCTTACATCATGTCAGTACGCGATCCATGTGTTCGGAGAGACGGGATTCAAGCGATTGTTCAGTGCATATCAGATCGATCCAAATGCGAGCGCCGCTTCATTGCGCGGGGGAGCGCTCACGCGCGATGCGTACGACAACAACAGTTCGATATTTAACAATGGCGGGACCGTTGCCGGCGTGTTCGGGGAACTCGACAAACGGCTCGGGGGCAACAGCACACGGATTGCCGGTATCCAATCGATATCATCTCCCATTACAGGATTCACCGGCGGTGGTGGTGCGATCACGAGCGGAGGTAGTCCGTTTAGTGGCGCGAGTCTTTTCAACTGGAGCGGCTATTCATCATCTGCGACAGGCTATTCCACACCGACCGGCTACTCGACGAATTCCGGAGGTGGGATCAGTTCGTTCTTTTCGGGACTATTCTCCGGGATGACATCAGTACGAAATACTGCGCCGACTACTCAGAATCAGGTGCAGTACCCGATGCAGGCGCAAACGCAGGCCGTCGTTTCGATAATCGCGCAACCACAGACGGCGTACGTCGGTACTCACGTGGTCGTATCGTGGTCGAGTGTAGGAATGCGACTCGATCGGCCGTGTGTCACCCGTATGGTGTCATCGAGCTCCACGAGCACCATCGCAAATTTGAACGAAGGCTCTACAGTGGTCACTACAACTGAAAAGGGCATCGTGCGATTCGTTATTTCGTGTAACGCGCTGAGCGGTCAGGCTGTCACGCAGACCGCGACTCTGAATGTGCGATAGCTATGGTTTTCATCCGAACCATAGAAGACTTTTCTTGCGAGCATTGCGGCGCGAATGTCACCGGGTCGGGGTTTACGAATCATTGTCCGAGGTGTCTGTGGAGTAAGCACGTGGACGTGGACCCTGGGGACAGGGCCGAGCAATGTGGGGGCATGATGGAACCTGTTGCGCTCGAGGGGTCTTCTCCGGAGTATTGGATCGTGCACGTGTGCACGGTCTGCAAGACTCGACGACGTATCCGTGCAGCAGTCGATGATGATGCCGCGGCGCTACTAGTAGTCGCTCAAAGGGCGGCATCACAGTCCTAGGCAGTTCATGAGGAACTCAGTACCGTATGGTATATACTTTCCGTATGACACTCATACCTAACCAGGAAGACCGAGGTATTCAGTCGGACATCAACGACCCTCTGAGCAAGGATCGTGATAATGACGGATTCGTGGAAGACGGACTCGGCAATCCGGCTGCACCCGAGGATTCGGGCACCGGAGGAGCGGGAGGCGACTGACCCTGGGGATTACTCAGATCGGGTAGGGTACTATTTCAGAAATGCAGAAGAAAATTTTTCTATTACTCGGACATCCCGATAAGGTCGGCATGTGTGGCGCTATCGCAGACACGTACGAAGCCGCAGCGCGCGCGGCAGGCAACACGGTAGAGCGGATGAATATCGGTGAGATGCAATTCGATCCGCTGCTTCATCACGGATACCGTGCGATGCAAGAACTGGAACCGGATTTGAAACGATTTCAGGAATTGGTTACGACTTCCGATCACTTCGTGATCATCTACCCCGTATGGTGGGTCGGTATGCCGGCGATATTAAAAGGCCTGTTCGACCGGGCTTGGCTGCCCGGTTCCGCTTTTCGATACATCAAAACAAAGACAGGGAAGCGCACCATCTTCTGGCATCGCTTGTTCCGGGGAAAGACGGCACGAATATTCATGACAAGCGGGACGCAACCGCTTCTTGTGCGATTTTTGCCGGGCAACGTGAATGCGCAGCTTCGGTGGGGAATACTGTGGTTTGCCGGATTCTCTGTTCGAACCAAGTGGTACGGACCGGCAGAAAATACTCCTGAGGAAACAAAGGCAAAGTGGCTCGCCCAGGTGCAGGCGATCGGCTCCAGGGGCGAGTAACGCACTTGTGCCAGAAATGAAAGCGCCGCAGGATCTCCTGCGGCGCTTGGAAAGTGCAATCACATGACTGCCTCGAGCTTGGGGTACTGCTTCGCAAACGCTTTGTTCTTGAGCGAATTAAAGCCACGTGCGAGGCTGGCGGCGATCGTCATGCAACCCAGCACAACGGCGGGAATGCCGTAATCTCCCATATCGACCCCGTAGCGGATTAGTGCCATGTTGAGGAGCACTCCCGCCGCAACAGCGATGCCGACGGGCCGACCGAACTCGAGGTTTGCCTGGCGATTGGAGACGATATAGCCGATCTCTTCGACCGACGGTATTGGTCGGCTCGATTCGTGAATACGTCCGAGCAGAATGCGAGCGTGCGTACCGCCGGGGACATATCCAAGGACAGCGAAATCGGTACCGGCTTCGTTGCCGATTATCTTCACATGCTCAAAACGCTGGTCCGCGAGTCTCAGGAACTTTCGGATGCGGGCATCGTAGAGCTTGCCGATGAAGAAGTCGGAGCGATACTTTAACGGAAAGTATCGCTGCAGATCTGAGAACGTTACGTCAGCGATTGCGAATCTGCCGAATGCGTCAGACCGGTCGGCGTGGAATGCTCTACGGTGATAGTTCTTGATCTCCGTAACGATGTCTTCTGCAAGCGAGGCTTCGCGGGGCTTCAAAATGCGTGCCGCGCAGCCGAGAGCGGCGATATCGCACTCGTCGGCTTGAGAAAACGTCGGTCGCATGGCGAGGAACTCCTGATCAACTGCAAATAGCAATTTAAGCGACATCATAATTCTCCCGATTTGTCACAGTGCAATTTTCCAGAAAAACTATGGCATAAAGCCACAATTTCGGCTAGTATGGTCCGAATGTCACTTTCTATCGGCATGGAATGCGTTCAACTCGACACGCCCAACTGGCAAAGATCCCTTTCGAATTCGTAATCAAATTACCGCCTCCACTGAAGAGGGGTGTGGACTACGACTTTCTGCCAGGTAGAAATATTTCCGTCAGTGCTTGGCCGCTACAGTAGCGCATCTGAACCAGAGAGACGATTCGTTCGCCAATCCCATTCGTCGGATATAATGGGTTCTTATTCTTTCAGACAATTTTCTATGAATATTCCTCTGAGTTTGAGGAAGCGCGTGAAGAAGCTTGGAGTCGCCAGTCTCTTCGTAATTGCTTTATTTACTGGATCGGCAGCGATTGCCGATATCGTGTCCGGTCTGGCAACGACCGGCACATCCTCGAATGTCACTATTACGAATCTTCCGATAAACAAACCATCGGATGTTGCTGTGGGGGATTTGATGATCGCGAGCATTGCGATCCATGACGGTAGTGCTGTTTCTGTGACGGCTCCGACCGGATGGACGCAGATATTGAGGACAGACAACGATACAAATATCGGCATCGTTTCGTATTGGAAGGCCGCAGGTGTGTCGGAGCCTTCAAGCTACACGTGGGTCTTGAGTCCCCAGACACGCGCCCAGGGAGGCATTACCCGTTATAGCGGAGTGGATATTTCTAATCCGATAGACGCAGCAGCAGGCAATTTTAATCGAAGCAAGATAGCTACAACCTCATCGATCACCACGACTGCAGATAACGACGAAATTGTCACAGTGTACGCGCTTCATGTGGGCAGCAACAACTTCGCCGGGGATTTCTTCAGTACGCCCACAGGGATGACAGAAAAGTATGACTCATCCAAAACGACGGCAGGGCCGACAATAGCTTCCTTCGATGCCGTTCAAGTAGCTGCTGGCGTTGTGGGCAGCAAATCCGCAACCATATCCGGCAATCCGAATCAGCAACGAGACTGGGCTTCGCAGCAGATCGCCTTGCGCGCTATTCCACCTTTGCCAGCTGACAATTTTGAAAGTTCTGCAAATGGTCAGCTCGCGGGTCAATCGGGTGGCGGCAATTGGTCGGGCTCATGGACCGGAAGTACTCAGTATCTGGTTCAGGATACCGTGGCACAACAAGGATTGAAGGCTGTGAAGGTTACACAAGGATACGGTGAGGATTTTTTGGTCGAGAGATCATTTAGCCCGTTGACAACGGGGACACTACACTGGTCCGAGAGAAAGGATTCTATCGACCATGATCACGGAATAAATCTGTATTCCGGAACAACATATGTAGGCCAGGTCGATATGAGAGGTACGGGTAGAAATGAAGAGGGCTACTGGGCACTGTATACCGGAAGTGGTGTCGTATCGACGGGGGTGCAATACTCCGTCGGAGCATTTGATTCAGTTGACGTACAATTCGACGCATCGATCGATAAGTTCCGTGTGTCGATAAACGGTGGCTCGTACACAGCGTGGTACGACTTCGTTAATCCAGCCTCATCGATCGATAGGATAGAGCTGTTTGCAGGCTCATCGGGCTACAGCACAACTGACGGATACTGGGACGATATTCGGCTCTCGCAATAACTAGTCGCTCATATATAAACACCCGCTTTAGCGGGTGTTTATATATTGTGTCAGCATGGTATATTTATGCGAACCAAATATGAGCGACAAACAAAAACTAGAGAACGAGCGGTGGAAAAATCAAGAACAGTATCTTGAATTTTGGCATCAAGAGACACTCAAACGAATAACCAGCGGACGCGTGCTCGATATCGGATGCGGTGACGGGCTCCTACAGACAGAGCTCGCCAAAAAAGGTGTGGAAGACACCATCGGTGTCGACGTATCAGAGTCGGGAATCGCAAAAGTAAAAGCAAAGGGATTTACTGCGTATTTCGGCGATACCACAGACATTCCTTCGATTACTGAATTGCGCGGTTTGCAGTTCGATCACGCCGCAATATTGGAAGTCCTCGAGCATGTGTTTAATCCATCCGATATGCTCAAGGGTGCACGCACTATCCTGAAAGATGATGGACACCTGTATGCGAGTACGCCGAATTTCAACGCAATCGGGGATCGATTACGAGTCCTGCGAGGGGCAGTTCCATGGCAGAAAAAACACGGCAAGGGTCATGTGTACTGGATGAATGTACAGGTTTTCAAAGATCTCATTACTGATGCCGGATTCGATATCGTCGAATTTCGCTCACTCGGATATCGACGAGGAAAGTCATTTGCCTCTGTATTTGATTGGCTTGCACAAGCATGGCCAACCATGTTTGCGCTCTCCTTCTTCGTTCACGCAAACCCACGTAAAAACGTGTGATCCGTCCGATATAGCATCTGCCCACGACATCCTCCGTCGTGCTATTAGGCACAACTTGCGGTTGCGGGGGGGGGTAATCTTGCAAGAAATGGCGAAGACGCAAGGGAGACGTCCGAGTAAACCGCCGAGGACTCGCTATCGACAGGTCGCCGATAAAGAAACTCAACAAAGAATCGATCGTTCTTTCGACATCCTGTTTGAAGAGGTCGCGAAGCGCATTTGGAAAACCGACCGAAATGTGGGACAGTAGTCAACACAACGACACCGAATTTACCGCTGTAAAGAATGGAATTGTTGCCAATTTGTCATGAGTCTTTCTATAGGTATCGTCGGTCTGCCAAACGTGGGGAAATCCACGCTTTTTAATGCATTGACCAAAAAGGGCGTACTCATCGCCAATTATCCGTTCGCGACCATTGATCCGTCGGTAGGCGTTGTCGCCGTGCCGGACCACCGCTTGCATGCGCTCGCAAAAATGTCGAACACTCAGAAAACAATCCCGGCGGTCGTTGAGTTTGTCGATATAGCGGGACTGGTAAAAGGTGCGTCTGAAGGAGAGGGGCTTGGTAATCAATTCCTCACAAACATCCGTGAGACGGACGCTATTGCAGAGGTTGTCCGCATGTTCGACGACGAAGATATCCATCACGTAGCAGGACAGATCGATCCGCGTCACGACATCGAGATCATTGACATGGAACTTGTGCTCGCCGACCTCCAGACAGCGGAGAAGATGCTCGAGCGCGCAGAGCGTGATTCAAAGGGCAACGACAAAGAGATCACCGCGACCCGCGACGTGCTTCGCAAGATCGTGCCTGCACTTCAGAACGGTAAGGCTGCACGCACCGTATCGTTCGAAGCAGCAGAGCTCCCTGCGGTTAAGAAACTGCAGCTGCTTACCATGAAGCCAATCCTCTATATCCTCAACCGAAAGGCAGGTGTCGTGAATATCGATGCGGAGAACGGACCGCGATGGCGAGAGCTCAAGGACTTCCTCGATCAATCCGGTGCCGGTTACGTGTTCGTCGACGCGGGAATAGAGCACGAACTCTCGGAGGTGCACGATGACGAAAAGATGGACTTCCGTCGCGAGCTTGGTGTCGCAGAAGACGGTCTCGATGCGCTCATCAAGGCAGGGTATTCATTGCTTGATCTCATTTCATTCTTCACGACAGGGGAGAAGGAGACACGAGCCTGGACGATCAAGCGCGGCTCAACTGCGCCGGAAGCGGGTGCTGCAATACACACAGACTTTAAGGACAAGTTTATTCGCGCGGAAGTGATCGGGTGGAGCACGCTCCTCGAGAATGGATCTCAGGCCAAGGCAAAAGAAAAAGGTCAGCTGCGTGTAGAAGGCAAGGAGTACATAGTGCAGGACGGCGATGTGATGGAATTCCTTCACTCATAAAAAAGAAAGCGCCGGACGTATCCGGCGCTTTAGCTTTTAGCTGCTGATTCGATTCAGGCGGCACGTTTGGGGTAAAGCGCGCTCGTGATCAATGCTTTGACCTCAACGACACTCATGCAGGCATAATGCTTGCGAAACTTGTCCAACTCGGCGAAGAACAATTCCAACAGATACTCATCCGAATACGCGTCTCTCACGACGAACCCGGCGACGATATCCTGGTACGTCGGGTTTTCCGCGTAGTAGCAGTCGAGTGCGGCTTGTGAGGATTTGATCTGAACAGGTATCTTGCAGGTCTCAGTTTCCGTGAGCATGACACGGACGAATAGGTCAACGCCCCTGCGATCCATCCGCGCAACCGTGCGTTCGACCGCAACGTACCAGTACGGCTTCATGCCGCCCGGTGCCGCGAGTAACGAGAGGACTCTCTCTTCCCGACGGATACCGAAGCTTTTGTCTTCAAGCATTTCCCGGTACACGTGTCGACGATCTTGTGCGCGGACCGTTCCGTCGGAACGAATCGTGACCGAAAAGATGTGGACTTCGATCGCACTATTGGGAATGAACGCATGAACCTTGAAGCTGCACGAGCCCTCCCGCAGGTTCAGTCCGGACATTTTTGCCCCTTCGGGAACGTCCGTTTGAGCTTCCAGCCATTCCAGGGCTACGCGCTCGTAGTCGTCATATTCCATCGCCGATCTCCGTGGCTAAATCTGCATGCAGTGTTCAATGAAATGGACCTCGTGTCAAGGATGCATATAGAGAAAATGCCACGGAAGACCCGTGGCATTTTTGATCAAGAAGGCAGCGGTATCAGCTGCAGGAGCCTATGTCGCACGTGCCGACCTCGCAGGAAACCGCGTCACACGCCTTGGTGTCCGGGGTCAGATCGATCGCGGCGCAATCCATCGGCGGACAGGTTTCGACAGGCATGCAGTAGTCGTTGTACTTCTCTTTGCTAGCTTCGGACTTCTTGCGCTTCCGCTCCTCACGCTCGTCTGCAGATTCGTGCCTGAGCGTTTCGTACGCATCGCGACATTCGATGAATCGTCCCCGCAGAAGACGAAAGGCCTTCAGGGGTGTGTTGTTCCCGAATACCTCTAAGCCGAAGGTCGAACACGACCCACGCTCATGCAATACGTGATGAGCGCACCGAAAGCCCTTGTAGGGCGAGATCCATTTCCGATATCCGTGGATCGCGAGCAGTGCCACCGAGCTGACGCCGCCATTAAGTACCTGAGCAACCATTTATGCCTCCCATTGCCGACCGTATACTGCAATGGCGACAGGCGTATGTCAATAAGAGGGTCATACGTTATAGTTTCAAGATGAATACACATAAAGTAACCCCGAAGGACTTCTTTGTCTGGGCGGGAGCCATTGTTGCCCTCTATTGGAGTATCGGTGCGTTTTTGACGCTCATATTCGAATACATTAACAACGCGTTTCCGGACGCTCTCGAAAACTCACAGTATTACTACGGAGATCCGTATTCCGGATCGATCCGTGTAGCGATGGCGAGCCTGATCGTGCTTGTGCCGGTTGCTATTCTTTTACTTAATCTGATCCGCAACGACATCCGCAAGGACCATGCAAAAGCTGATATCTGGGTGCGTCGCTGGGCGCTGTACCTGACGCTCTTCATTGCAGGACTTGCGATGGTCGTCGACACCATAACGCTCATCAACTACTTCCTCGGTGGGGAAGTCACCGTACGCTTTATCCTGAAGGTAGCGAGCGTGCTCCTGGTGGCTGCTGCGGTGTTCATGCACTTCCTTGCGGACTACTGGGGTTACTGGATCGAATACCCGAAGCGTGCACGCTCAATTGGTATCGCCGTGGGAATGCTTGTCCTTGCGACTATCGTCTCCGGATTCCTGATCATCGGTTCGCCGAACGCGGTGCGCATGGTGCGACTGGATAATCAGAAGATCGGTGATCTGCAGACGATCCAGTATCAGATCACGAACTATTATCAAACGAAGGGACGACTCCCGCAGTCGCTGTCGGAACTGAATGATCCACTCAGCGGTATGATTATTCCAAAGGACGCGGAGACAGGGGAGGAATACGGTTACCGCATTACGACGGCGCCGTACTCGTTCGAGCTGTGCGCAACATTCAACGTACCGTCCACATCCAACGAGAGCATGGCGGAATTCCCGATGCGCGGCGACACTGCGAACGAGAACTGGATGCATCCGGCCGGTCAGTCGTGCTTTGAGCGCACCATTGATCCTGAGCGATATCCGCTCTTCCCGAAAGAGGTCCCGGCAAAGCCGTAACGCTATCGATCGTGTAGCGATCGAAAGCCCGAAGGGGCAGGCAGCAAACTGTTGAACGATGTCAGGTGTGTTTGTAACTATGGCGACCCGGTTCAGAGCCGGGTCCCCATGCACTTTTGATCCTGTAGAAACCTCATTGAACCGGACGGGCACCGTGGTATCCTCCTCTAGATGAAGTCCTATGACCACAAGAAAGTCGAGCAAAAATGGCCCTTCTACGCCAAGGCTACGGAAGGGCAAGCGCGTTCCATATGAAGTCTTACGATCACAAAAAGATCGAAAATAAGTGGCAGCGTCAATGGGAGAAAGACGGTGCAAATTCCACCGACACCGACCTCTCGAAGCCAAAATACTACGTGCTCGATATGTTCCCGTATCCCTCCGGTGCGGGCTTGCATGTGGGGCATCCGAAAGGCTACATCGGGTCGGACGTCGTCGCGCGGAAAAAAAGAATGGAGGGGTATCGCGTGCTCCATCCGATGGGATGGGATGCCTTCGGTCTTCCGGCAGAGAATTACGCGATCAAAACCGGTAAGCCACCGCAGCAAACGACCGACGAAAGTATCGCCACATTTAAATCGCAGATATCGAACCTCGGGCTTTCATATGACTGGGATCGCGAAATAGGGAGTCATCGCCCGGACTACTACCGCTGGACGCAGTGGCTTTTTACGAAGTTCTTTGAGAAAGGACTCGTATATAAAAAGAAGGCGCTCGTGAACTGGGATCCGGTGGATCAGACTGTGCTCGCCAACGAACAGGTGTTGCCCGACGGAACAGCAGAGCGATCCGGCGCGGTCGTAGAGAAAAAGGACCTTGAACAATGGTTCTACAAGATCACTGACTACGCGGATGAGCTTGCGGATAGTTTGGATACGATCGACTGGCCGGAATCAACGAAGATAAACCAACGCAACTGGATCGGCCGCTCCGAAGGTGCGGAGATAGATTTTTTTCTGGACTTTGGCGACGAGACGATCAACGCGGGGACCGATGAGAATGGGAAGCGCGCACATATTACGGTATTCACGACGCGTCCCGATACACTCTATGGTGCAACATACCTCGTGCTTGCACCCGAACATCTTTGGGTGACGCTCGCCCTCGGTCACAAGACCGTTCTCCGGAACAACGACGAAGTTGCAACCTATGTTGAGAAGTCTAAGAAGAAGGCAGATATCGACCGAATGGCGGCCGACAAAGAAAAGACCGGAGTAGAACTGAAAGGGGTCTCCGCCGTTAATCCCGCAACAGGCGAGCGCATACCGATGTACATCGCGGATTATGTGCTCGCACAATACGGAACGGGTGCGATCATGGCAGTGCCCGCGCATGATCAGCGCGACTACGATTTTGCGCGCACGTACGACCTTCCGATCAGGCAGGTCGTGATGCCGGTCTTCGGTACGGAGAACAAGCGGCCGGACGCGGTATTTCGCAATACGGTGAACGCGGTCGTTCGCAATGATGACGGCAGACTCCTGTTCCTGAAATGGAAGGACTATAATTGGTTCTCGAACGTGATCGGGGGAGTAGAGGAAGGTGAATCGATCGAAGATGCGGCTGTGCGGGAAGTGCTGGAAGAAACTGGCTATCGCGCCCGACCGATCTATGTCGCTCCGCTCGCCGTTGAATCGCACTATTATGCTGACCACAAGAAGGAGTGGCGCTCTCGTCTTGATACGCCGGTACTCCTTGAACTTGAGAGCGATCAGAAGGGTCCGCTCTCTGAAGAGGAGCGGGCGAAGCACGACACTGCGTGGATGACGTACGAAGAGGCGCAGAAACACGGCCTGTTCCACAACAATCAGTTGGCTCTTGATCTCGCGACAGGTCGGATCGGAGCGTACACAGATGTGCTGCACGGCGAACATCAGGCGCTGGTGAACTCCGGTGACTACAATGGCATGAGCGTGGAGGAGGCGAAACGTGTGATGACCGAAAAGTACGGGCGAGTAAAGAAGACGTATCGCATCCGCGACTGGCTGATCTCGCGACAGCGGTACT
>JAGOTU010000025.1 GCA_018061585.1 Minisyncoccota bacterium
CGCCTGTTGGTGGTATCTACATCTGGACTCCTGCGACCGTCACCTATCAGTTCGGGCCACCGGCACACACGGGCCAATACTTGCTCGGTCTCTACGGAGCTCCGTACTATTGTCTCGTATCGATCGTTCCGATCATCGTGTACGCAGGCATAGCTATAACTATGATGGGGAGTAGCCAATGAAAAAGAGTGCTTTGGGCACTCTTTTTCATTGGCTACTCGGGCGGAGCGATGTCCCGCAAGCTTGCGGGACCGCGAGCCGGGGTCGCGGAAATTCGTTTGCGACGGCAAACGAATTATCTGTGACGTTCTCAATAAGAAAAGGCAGGTACCTACCCCACCAACCCCCTCGTCACCACCTTCCACTTTTCGATATCAATATCCTCTGCGCGCGCTTTCTCTGAAACACCGGCGAGCGCGAGCGCCGCGAGCGCCTTCTCCTTTCCGAACACGACTGCGAGATTATTCGCGACCATCTTGCGCTTTGACGCGAAGCCCGCGTGTGCGACCTTGAAAAAATTCTCCTCGGTGATGTCGCTAAAGAAATCTTTTGAAACCTTCTCGATGACCAGAATCGCCGAGTCCACCTTTGGCGGCGGAGAGAAATGTTTCCTCGATACCTTTTCGGCAATATGGGGCACACCGTAGGCCTTAACAGAGAGCGAAAGCAGGCTTTCCTTTTTGCTCACGACGCGCTGCGCGACTTCTTTTTGCACCAAGAGCGCGAGCGCGAGCGGCTGACTCGCAGCCGTTAGGAACTGTCGGATGATCTCGCCTGTAATGTAGTACGGAATATTCGCAGCGACGATGTACGCACCGAGCCCGAGGGATTCCGCCGAAATGTTTCGTACGTCGTCCTCAACAAGACGCAACTTCCCCGAAATGATCTCCGCACTGAATGTGTCCTGCAGCTTCGGGATGAGCTCCGGATCTTTTTCCACCGCTACAACCGGGCCGAGTGCGAGGAGCTCGCGGGTGAGGATGCCCTTGCCGGGGCCGATCTCAAGGTAGGTCTCACCCTCGTTCAGTGGTACCGCATGGGCAAGAGCGCGCGCCGCCCACGAGTGTATGAGAAAGTGTTGTCCTAGTTTGGCTCCGCCGCGCGACATTATGCGACATTACCGAATGATGTCGTCGTCGTCGAGGAGCGATCGTTTGCGCTGCATGGTCTTCAGTAGACGCGCGTCGATATCATCGATGAATTCCGATGGGATCGCGTATTCTCGCGAACCGTATTTCATGCGCTCGGAAGCGTATGTGAGATACAAACGTTCACGAGCACGCGTGAGCGCTACATAGAAAAGCCGTCGTTCTTCCTCTTCGTCGCGACCGGCGTCATTCTGGCGGATCGCGGGGAAGAGCCCCTGTTCAAGTCCGGTCACGAACACGACATCGAATTCCAGGCCCTTGGATGCATGGATCGTCATCAGCGACACCTGCTCAAGTTTTTCCTGCAGCTCATCCTGGTCGCTCTGCAGAGCGGCCTCCTCGAGCATTTTTTCCATACCCTCAACCGGCAATTCGTAGTCGAACTTAGTCGCAAAGTTCACAAGCTCCTGCACGTTCGCCAGGCGCTCCCTGCCCTCCTCGGTCTTCCCGAACATACTCTCCATCCCAGTGATCTCGAGTGTGAACCGAACTGCCTCAGACGTGGGGAGTGTATTAATAGCGTGCGAAATCTTTGTGATCAGTCCGCGAAACGCCGCGACTTTAGCGCCGGTGGCTCCCGTGAGCTCGGCGTCTTTTCCTTCGAGCATTTTCTCGAGCGTAACTTTGCCGATACCGCGGGGCGGTACCGCAACGATGCGCATCAGATCGATCTTGCTCTGCGGGTTCATCGCCGCGCGCAAATACGAGAGCATATCCTTCACCTCTTTGCGTTCAAAGAATCTTGTACCGAGCACCCGGTACGGCACCCCGTGACGGATCATTGCCTCTTCGAGAGTGCGCGACATAAAGTTTTCGCGGTAGAGGATCGCGATCTCGCTCGGTCGCTTCCCCTGCTCTATTAATAGAGCGGCCTGCTGCGCAATGAACCACGCCTCATCGACTTCGTTCTTTGCGCCATAGAGCGTGATCGGCTCCCCGATTCCGTTATCGGTGTACAGGATCTTCGGCTTACGGTTCTTGTTCTTCTCGATAACAGCGTTCGCTGCGGAGAGGATGGTACGGGTCGAACGGTAGTTCTGCTCGAGCGTGACGACTTTCGCGCCCGGAAATGTGAACTCAAACTCCATGAGGTGCGCGATGTCCGCTCCGCGCCAGCTGTAGATGTTTTGGTCGATGTCCCCCACTACGCAGATATTCCGTTTTTCGCCGGCGAGCCGCCGCGCGATCTCGTACTGGGCTTTGTTCGTATCCTGGTACTCATCGATCGTTATGTGCGGCCAACGATTTTGTAAAAGTGTCTGGACGCGTTCGGAATCGCGCAGGAGCGACAGTGTCCGGAACAAGAGGTCATCGAAATCGAGTGCGCCCTCGTCCCGAAGCGCCTTCTCGTACTGCTCCCATACCTGGGCGACGACCTGGTCGCGATAACTGTGCGTTTTGCCCGCGAATTCTCGTTGGGCGACACCGTCACCTTTCTGCCGTGAAATTGAGGAAAGGATGCTGCGCGGAGGCCATTGTTCGACCGACATCCGGTCGAGTGCTGCTTTTACCGCGCGGTTACTGTCGTCCCGATCCCAGATGGTGAACCCTTTTGCGAGCCCGGCCTCTTCGTGGAATTCGCGCAAAAGCCGAACACCGAGTGAGTGGAAGGTGGAAACCATCGGCATGCCCTTCCCCTCAGGAACGAGATTGCGAATGCGGTCCCGCATCTCGCCGGCCGCCTTGTTGGTAAATGTAACGGCAAGGATCTGGCGGGCCGGAATGCCTGTTTCTATTAGATGAGCGATGCGGTGGGTAATGGTCTTGGTCTTTCCGGCCCCGGCCCCGGCAATGATCAAAAGCGGGCCTTCGGTATGGGCGGCGGCCTCCTTCTGGCGGTCGTTCAGTCCTTCAAAGTATTTCACCGGCATACTATAGCACGGCTATAAATCAGGGTTTTTTGGGTATTTAGCGAATAGAGAGCGTTTCATCATTTTATTGACACATTCCGCTATCCACCGCCGTGCCCAAATATGAATTGACGGACACTGTTGCTAGGGCTTGGTTGACAAAAAAGCTATCCACCGCCGTGCCCAAATATGAATTGACTATGAACCGAGCATTGGCTACCGTTAACTAGTCGATGGTCACCTGTGATTCCGAATACGGCAACTCCCCGCAAATGTCGAGGTTTTAAGCCAAATTCCAGCCTGACTGCCCATGCCATCGCACAAAAACGGCTCATACCACTTAGTCGCTCGAGGTTGATGCGGGAATACCGCACACTCAGCGATCCACAGAAGTGAATCGGCCGGCACAAATTGACGTATTTTGGCTAAAAATAAGGATTCTTTAGCGCTTGCGCCGAAGAGGAAATACCGTAAGTTTCGATCCGTGCAGGCGGCAGCCTCTCTGATTTCTATGATGTTGATCGTCGGGACCCTGCTCCCGGCGGTTGCTCGGGCATCGATCATTTCAGATCTGTGGGAAGCAGTCACAGTGTCTATAAGGGGTAACATAGCGGAAGCGGACACAATTGTGGGCCAGGGGAACAGTCAAAATATCGAGTTGCCCAAGGGCACTATTAACTCAGGGAAGGATATAGGGGGGGGTGCGATTATTATCGCTGATTCAGCGTTGGTTCCTGACGATAGTGTGTCTAATTCATACTCGCGCCCCGCAAATTCTACGATCAGTACACATGTTGTTAAGCCTGGTGAGACTATTTCTGGCATTGCAGAGATGTATGAGGTATCAGCAGATACCATTTTGTGGGCGAACGATTTATCGAGGAAATCGGTTCTTAAATCTGGCCAGACGCTGACCATTTTGCCGGTAACTGGAATTATTCACACAGTGGCAATGAACGAGACTATTTCTTCGATCGCAACGACTTATAAGGGAGACATTAGTGGAATCATGAGCTATAACGGATTGGAGGACACGAATTTAGTCGTTGGGGATAAACTAATTATTCCTGACGGTGAAATTAAGATAGAGGCGCCAACTCCCGCAAAGAAGATAGTTGTAGATGGTAAAAAAATCGCGACGACAATTCCGTCCGGATATTACTCTTCACCTCTTGCGAAGGGTACTTATGAAAAGACTCAGGGTATCCATGGTTACAACGGTGTCGATCTTGGTGCACCGGCTGGCACGCCGATCTACGCATCAGCCGCGGGCGACGTTATCGTCGCTAAACAGGGTGGATACAACGGCGGGTATGGCAGCTATGTCGTTATCCAGCACGACAACGGCTCGCAAACGCTCTATGCACATCAGACCTCGGTACAAACAAGCGTGGGGGCACGTGTAGCAAAGGGTCAGCAGATCGGAACGGTCGGAAACAGCGGGCGTGTATCGGGTCCAACCGGCTACCATCTACACTTTGAAATTCGAAACGGGGTCAGGAATCCATTCTAGCGAACGACAGTCATACCCCGTCTGCTTCGTTGCGCAGACCCCTCACTCGTCACCGTACTTTTAGTACGTCTCCTCAATCGAGCTCTTCGCGCCTCGCATCCGGGGCATTCTGTCGTACGCAACAAATCGACTTGTCCTGGCGTGTTTTTTGGTATTGAATCGGGACCGGAGAATGTTTTAGGGAGTTCCATTGATGCATACAGGCATGATCGTGGTGGCGGCGGGCTACGGGTCGTTTCGGGAAACCGGCGGGCATCGCCCTATTCCGAAGGTGATCGAACGAGTGCGTGGCTTACCGATGGTGGTACACCCACTCATCGCGGCGGAGAGGATGGGGAGTGCGAAGACGGTCGTTGTCGTGAATCCCCGTGACGCAGAGATCGTTGTGGCAACGATCGCGCATGTGCACCGCACCGGCGGGATCCGTACGATGCCTCTCATTGTGCTGCAGCCGGGGCGATTTGGTGCAGCGGATGCGGTCCAACGAGCGCTTCCCGAGTTGCGTAACGTCGGCGTCAGACGTGTATTGGTCACCTACGGGGATATGCCGGAGTGGTCTGCGGACACATATCAGGCCCTTCTTATGAGCGATCGACCCGAACACACGGTCACCATGACAACCGTCGTACGAAGTGACAAGTACCCTGTGCTCGATACATACGGCCGAGTACTGCGTGACGCAAAGGGAAATATCCGCAGTATCGTCGAAGTGAAGGGGGTTGAAGTACCGCGCCGGATCTATGTGATCCCCCACGTGAATCCCTCGTTGTGGATCTGGAATGCACGGTGGCTTGAATCTTCGATCGCCAAGATCACTCCGGTCAAAAAATCCGACGGATACGGAGACGAGCTGTACATGCCACCGCTCATCGAGATAGCCTCGTCCGAGGGCAGGATCATCGGTGAGCTTTCCCTTGGGGTTCAGTATAGTCACGAAGCATGCGGCGTAAACTCCATCGACGAGCTCAACGCACTTCAGGCGCGCTGAGAGACAAGTGTCTTACAATAGCGGTCCTCGCGGCCGCTATTTTTTTTAATATTGCATGAAGTGCGCGGTCGTGAGTGCATTCCATAGATCCTTCTGTTTCTCTGCTTCTTCCACCCGCTCGTCTTCATCGGTCGAACAGAGATCGGGGTTCGGCTCAAAAACAAGATAGAAATCGGTGAACTCCTTTATTTGCGCGGGCTTGTCCCCCTGTGGTATCTGGAATTGTTCAAGGGTCTCCTTGGTCCATGTCGTATTGGATTCCGCGATAGCGTTCTTCCGGATCTGATACATCGCACCAAGATCACAGCCTGAACCGGTGTACATATGTAGCACTGTACCGGGGCCGGCCTCGCTCTCATCGCGCGGTGAGTATGTAAGATCCGAGAGAGTTCCCGGGATCTCGAGAGCAACACCGAACTCGTTCAGGTTGAGTGTACGTGCGGCGCCGACGGTTGCACGCCCGTATAGCGCATATGCCAAGAGCCCGAAGCCGAGTATTGCGATGACGGCAGAGATGATGAGTGTTCGATTTTTCATATAGATGTGACGGCCGGATGGCGCGCTATTTCATGCTTGGTGCGAGCGTTGTCACCGGCTGGTTATTTAGGTAGAGCTGTACCTGCTGTACGGTCGGGAATTGTAGCGCTGTCTCCTCGATCTGGATCTCTGCTCGAGGATCATCGCAGACGCCTGCCATGCCGGACAACGTTCCCGTGAGGTAGATATTCGCGGTACCGTTCACGACCGTTGCGCTCGCGAACGAAAGCGTGCCGCTCGTTCGCGGCATGTAGTTGAACCACCCGTCGACGGTCGTTGTCGAGATAGCGAACAATGCGTTGAGTGCAGCGGTCAGCGGCGCGGTGGTGGTCGGGATCTGCTGGTTCACCATAACCACTTGGTCGCAGCCGCGCGAGGGACCGTTCGTGATCTGTGCTGTATCAAGCATTGCCAACAGTACGGTGGAGGTAGATGCGGCGTTTTCGGTCGGGACCACCACTTCGGGGGTGGTCGTAGGGGTGATCTCGGCGAGGTCGACACCAGCTACGTTCTGCATCCACATGAACCAGATAAAGAGCAGGGACAGGGCTGCCACGAGGACAGTCAGTACGAGATTGCGTGTATTCATGTGTGCACTGTAACCCTCACGAGTGAAGAATCAAGGAATGATTCTACAGACGTTTATAGAGGGACTTGAATATCGTTTTCTGAAAATCAGCAAGCGTACTGTTGTCGATGATGAAACTCTTACCGGCATTCAGGTCAATGAATGCGATGCGCGATCCGTATACCAGTTGAATAGCATTGTGACGGAATGCGTCAGCTTCACTGCCGAGAAATTTTATGAACCGCTCGAGTCGTGAGCGCTTCCGCTTTCCGCTTTCCGGGTTCGAGATCACTTGTCGCTCAAGGTGCTTCGCGTCTCTTCGCTTTCGGTAATCAGCCGGGAGCAGCTTGTTCACCTCGTCCAGATCGCGCTCCGACGTATATCGATAGAATGTGTCACCTCGTTTGCAATGTTCGAGCACGTCGGTGAATACCGCTGTGATCCCCTTGTCACCTTCAAAGTAACGGATGGCCTGCATCGCGTGTTCTATATGCCGCTCTGAAAGAACAGCAGCACTCTCCTTTGTATCGATCTCTAGTAGTGTCGCTATGCGATGACGCGGTGCCGCAACATAGAAGGTGCGCTTACCGAATCGTTTCGGTTCCACAAGTTTACATTTTGCGAGTGCGTCGAGTGCGCGATAGAGCGCGGGGCGGTGGACGTCGAGCGCATGCGAGAGCGTACTCACATTCGACGGCCCTTCTTTTTCGAGGGTCGAATATATTGTGTCGCTGTGCTTTGGTAGGCCTAAGCGACTGAACATGTCTGAAAGGGTCATACGTAAAATGTACTACGAATAGTTCATATTGCCTACTGAAACGGACGGATCTTCTCTGTCGAACTATTCTCACTGTAGGTTCTTTGACAGAGGAGACGGTCATGAAGGTCTTGAAGAAGGGTCGGGCACAGAAGGGTTGGTCCAAGGAATACAAGTGTTCCGGATCCGGCAACGGAGGCGGAGGCTGCGGCGCGAAGCTGCTGGTCTCTGAGAATGATCTGTACTACACCCATTCGCATCACTACGACGGATCGTCGGAGCGGTACGTAACGTTCTCGTGCTGCGATTGCGGTGTCGAGACCGACGTATCGTGGGCGTCCGTGAGTGGTGCCCATGTGCTGGGCAAGCGTCCGGCGGCTGCCTCGCGCAAGGCAGCATGTGACTGAACCCGTGCGGCGGATCAACTGATCCGCCGCATCAATGTTTTTAACCAACAGGAGTTGAATATGAACATCAAGTCATTCATCCAAAACGTACCGAATTTCCCGAAGCCCGGGATCATGTTCCGCGATATCTCTCCCCTTCTCGCGAACGCAGATGCGTTCGGAAAAGTGGTCGGACAGATCGCTGACGAATGGAAGGGCTCGGTCGATATGATCATCGCGCTGGACGCGCGGGGATTCGTGTTCGGTGCTCCTGTCGCGCTCGCGCTCGGCGTCCCGTTCGTGATGATCCGTAAAAAGGGAAAACTACCCGGCGAGGTCGTGAGCTATTCATACGACCTTGAATACGGTTCCGACACGGTCGAAATGAAACATGACGCACTGAAGGCCGGTGACCGAGTGTTGGTGGTCGATGACTTGCTCGCGACCGGTGGAACTGCTGCTGCGGCCTGCGCTCTTGTCGAGTCGGTCGGAGCAACGGTCGCAGGCTGCGTGTTCGTCATCGAGCTCGTCGGGCTCGGCGGCCGCGAGAAGCTTGGTGACCATGCCGTTCAAGCGCTCGTTTCGTATGAGGAGAATTGATATGAAACAGAAACCGATAGTCCGGTGTGTCGACATGATCGCTTCCCGGGGAGACTCGTACGTGGTGATCGAGCGCTTATCGACTCCGCTCGGCCTTGCGTTTCCCGGCGGCAAGATCGAGGCAGGTGAAACACCTGTGGGTGCGATCGTGCGTGAATTCGGGGAAGAAACCGGATTCTCGCTCGAAGTCCTCGGCGTCATCGGATTCTACGATGACGCCAAGCGTGATCGGCGCGGCCGGTACGTATCGACTGTGATGCACGGCAGGGCCTACGGTGTGCCGCGCGAGGAGCCCGGCAAGACGCGCGTGCATTGTATGCATGCGAGCGAGATCATGGCGCGTCACCGTGAATTCGTCTCCGATCACTTCAGAATGTTCACTGACTTTACTCAGCAGTATTCCGTGTAACGTCTGCTCTTTGACCTTGGATCCCTCTCGCGAGGGATCCTTTTTTATAATTTCTTATACAAGAGGCGGAATAGTTTCTCCTGGAAGCGCGCGATCTTCGCACTTTCTACGATGAACGAAGTCTTCGATCCGTAGTCGATGTATGCGGTCTTGTCGCCGTAGATGACCAGTGAGATGTCGTCGGCAAAGAGATCGAACGACTTCGGTATCGCTTTCACGGAGCGGTCCAGCTTACGAGTTTTTCCCTTGGCCTTATCCTCACTCACGATCGCCATGCGCTCGATGGATTTTGAATCCCGGAGTCCCGCATACAGCGTGTTCTTATAGTCGCTTGCGTCACCTACTCGAGATGAGTATCGGAAGAACAGTCCTCCTTTCGGGAGCGTCCGCGCCACATCGTCGAAGACATAGGTGGTCCCGCGCTGCCCTTCGAAATATTTGATCACCGGTTTGTCGTGTGAAATACGCGTGTATTCGGCCGTGATCTCGCTCAGGCGCTTCTCGACCTCGCGGTGCTCCGACTGATACGACTCCAATAGTCGGGCGGGCGACTCGGCTTTGAAGAGGGCTCGCTTGTTCTTCTTTACGACATGGATCAATCCCGCATTCTGCATGCGCGGTAGGAGTTCGTAGAGCGCAGGACGGTTAATATGCGTCTCCTTCGAGATGCCGGATATAGACAGTACTCCCTTGTCGACGAGCGCGGCGAGGACAGACGCTTCCTTCTTGCCAAGCCCTGCCCTCGAAAATGCCTCAAATGTATCCATATTGTAAATTTTCTTACAAATATTAATTCCTTTCTATATAAGCATATTTTGGCCGAATATGCGCTCATACGTACATATATGTCGGGTTTTTTACTATTTGGGTCCCCTGCCCGATATTGTGGCAATAGGTTCGTTGACAGCAAAGGAGAAACACATGGCACTGTATCGACCGAACGCAAATATGCTTCGCAATCACGCGCTGCAGTTCGCGACGATCGCGCACGGTAACCAGGTGCGCAAAGGCAACGAGCATATCCCCTACATCTTCCACCCGGTCGATGTGGCGAACGAAGTCATCTACTTTTCGGGCCTGCCCGTGCCCGAGCTTGAAGTAGCGTCGGTAATCGCGCTTCTGCACGACACCGTCGAAGACACGTTGGTGACGCTACAGGATGTGCGTGATCAATTCGGTGATGCGGTTGCCGACGGCGTCGGAGCGCTCACGAAGGTTGATCTGCCGGAGTCGAACAAACACTCCAAGCTCGCCGAGCTTGAGGAGAATCTCGAGCGACTAAAGACCGCGCCTGCGTATGTGCAGGCAGTCAAACTCGCCGACCGCATCTCGAACCTCAAAAGCTTCCCCGCGATGTGGGGACGCGAAAAGGTCTCGAATTATCTCGACGAGTCCGCACTGATCGCTCGCGCACTCGCGGCGGCATCCGAAGGACTGCACGCACGATTGCTTTCGCGTATCGCAAACATGCGCGCCACGCTCTCACTCTTACCGAAGGAGAAGTAAATGACCACGTCGTTCGAAGTCGTCAGACAGGACTGGCTCGAGTCGGAGCGCGGTTGGGGGTGTCGCCCCGACGGGTATTCACTGCATCGCACATCAGGCGATGTCCAAGAGTTCGTAAGGGATTATTGGGCGCGGATGCCGGATGCCATTCCCGACGAGTACTCTCGTCCGGAAGGATCGCCGCGGATCGTCACAGTCGACAAGGAAGTGTACGATCGAGTCGTCGCGAGCAAGAACGGCACCCGTCACTACTGAGTCCGGGCGACTCTTTTAAACGCCCGCAGAGATGCGGGCGTTCTTTTGCAAGCTACGTAAACAGCGTGTCGATGCAGGATCACCGGCGCCATGTTGCATACCCCCGGGGGTATATGGTACGGTACTGCATGCAAAAGAAAAAGATAACGGATCTAGTATCCCATGTTGCCCGTGTGGAGGGACAGCTTGCGGCGGTGCGAGCCGCCCTTGAAGTCCAAGATTGCGGTAAAGCGGCGCGCACACTCTTGGCCGCGAGCCGGTCGCTCGATAGTGTGCGCGCGACGTGTATCAGTGAATTTCTAGGATCAAAGATCTACGGGAATGTGACCGTGAAGGACAAGGCGCTCC
>JAGOTU010000026.1 GCA_018061585.1 Minisyncoccota bacterium
CTGTGGGCGTATCACTGGAATTCCGGTAGACGAATCAGGAATGGCGCGTTCGCCGCGAACAACACGCTCTTTTCGCGAATCGAACATGCCGATCTCACTCGCTGGCTCGAGCGTCGAGGCCCTACAAAAAATGGTACCGACATCCATATGCCGGGCTGAACGATTCTCAAGACCGCGACAGCGGTCTTGTTGTTTTATACACACATCATAGAGCATGTGGGCTTACGACACCCTTACGATGGTACGATTTTCGTAGCCAAGGGAGGGTGCGATGCCGATTCAAAAATGCCTGAGTTGCAACCTACTGACGACCGACCATCGACGATCGATGCTCGCGGTCTCACGCGCAGATGTAAAGCCGATTGATGGATTCTCGCTCAATCTGCACCAATGCATTCAAAAAGGTGGACCCAAGCTGCCGCGAGTAGGCGGAAAGCAACAACTTGGCGAGGGAAGGTCCTCATACCCCCAGAATCAAATGCGCTGATGCGCAAAAGAAACGACCGCCTTCCGGCGGTCGTTTGTTTTGTCTTTAGAGTGAGGTGATCTTCACTTTCGCGAGATCCTGGCGGTGTCCACGCTTCTTGAAGTAGCGGCTCTTCTGCTTATAGCGGATGATCGTGATCTTCGGGCCGCGCTTATTGGTTACGAGCTCTCCTGTGACCTTCGCGCCCTTTACGAGCGGAGAGCCTACCGAAACGGCGCTACCGTCGTCGGTCAAAAGCACTGAATCAAAGGTGATCTTGTCGCCTGCGTTCTCTGCACCTTCGAGGCGCTCAATCTCAATAATGTCGTTCTCTGCAACGACATACTGCTT
Organism: Minisyncoccota bacterium; assembly: GCA_018061585.1. Classification (GTDB taxonomy): domain Bacteria; phylum Patescibacteriota; class Minisyncoccia; order Phycocordibacterales; family UBA2100; genus UBA10103. Next base: position 818 of record JAGOTU010000026.1, read on the forward strand.
GCCTCCTGTCTGAATGATAGCGATCTTTGCCATAACGTTCGCGGCACTATACCTAAAAAGGCCAGAAAACGCAACCTTTGGGCGGCCTGATGCGGCGATCAAAAGGAAAAGGCCCGCGTGCGGGCCTTTAAGAACTTGATTCGGACGGCGTCGACGCCGCTAGTCGTCAGTTCCGGTCCTGGCAACTTTCTGCGGCGGGAACCCGAGGGCGGTCTGGTAGTCGTTGTTCACCTGTCGGAACGCTTCATAGAAGGCGTCGCTGTGGTCGCCGGCCCAGTGGCGCATAGCCTCCCTCAGCGCCAGGCTGAAATCGAAGGCTTCTACACCGAACGGATACTTTCTGCAGCAGCCGTGCTGGACCACCGCGTAGATCACGTCACGACAACAGCTCATTGCCAGGTGGTGTCCCGAGAACGTCTGTGCCCGCATGAATTCCTCGCAGCGATCCATGTCATCCGAATAGACGACGAATCGGAAGGCCGAGCGGGCGATCACGACCGGAGTGATGCGGGTATCGTAGCCGCCGCCGGAGGCAAGCGCTGCGACCTGGAATAACACGCGGCCGCTCTGCTCATGATCGAGACCGATCTTTGCCATCGCTGCTTCGTGCCCAATACTGTAGGCCCCCATATTGAAGCCGACTTTGCTCTCAAAAGCACCCATTCGTAGCCTCCCTGTGCAGAATTTGAACGGCCTCCTTTATACCACGAATATGGATATGTGTCTAGGAACACTTACTCCTCCAAAAGTGTTGGTTTCTCTACTGTTTCCAGTGATAACTCGGTCGTTTCGCCGGTTATACGGATCACGTCCTTGTTGATCGCCTTGTACGCCTTCCCCGACTTTTCGTAGTGTCCCACTGCGGCAGAGAGCGACTTTCCGAGACTATTATGAGAATCCTGATACGCGGCCATATGCTTTCCGAGATCGGCGACGTTCTTGATGATGTCCTTTGCGGTCTCCTGGATCTTTGCGCGTTGGTTGCCGAAGAGCACCGTTTGCAAATACGCGAGGAATGTCGTCGGCGATGCGATGATCACATTCTTCTGTTGGTACGCATACTCGATCAGGTCGCGGGCATTTACGCCCACGCCGACGTCATTGTTGAGCAGATCGTAATAGATCCCCTCTGCCGGTATGAACATGATCGCAAACGGCATCGTGCCTTCCTCCGGACGAATATATTTTGCTGTCTCATCGATGCGTTTTTTAATATCGCTCTTAAATTCCTTGCGATACAGATCCCGTCGCTGGTCGTCTGTCTCGTCTATAAGACGAATATAATTCTCCAGCGGAAACTTGGCGTCGACCGGCAATATTCCATCGCGCGTCTTAATTGCAAAATCCACTTTGTCACCATTGGCGAACAAGTACTGAGTTTCATATTGACCCGGTAGCACATTCGACAGGATCAGTTCCAGCGAGGCTTCACCCAGATTGCCTCGCTGCTTTTGATTCTTGAGCACACTCTCCAGCGATTTCAATTGCTCTGCTATCGTAAACACCTGCTTCGTAGATTCCTTTGTTTCCGTAACGCCTTTGACGACTTCCGTGAGCTGCTGCGTTACGCGATCGGTAATTTGATCCAGTTGCTGTTGAATATTCGAAATGGTCTTTTGTGAATGATCGGATTGCACTTGCATGCCATGGAACATACGATCCGTTCCCTCCCCCAGTTTCTTATCGACAGCATTACGAAGCGCTTCCAGCTGTCCCTGCAAGAGTCCGAGACTCTGCGAATCATCACGCGCCTCCGGTTTCTTGAGGATCACGACGAGTACGGCCACCAGGACCGCGAGCAAGAGCACGATGATTATGACCGTTCCTATTTCCATGCGGGGATTGTACCACCGAGACAAATCGGCCGGGCAGCACGACCGTGTAGACTATCGTGCCTTTTGCTATACTCTCCGCATGCTTACATCCCAAGTAAAGACCGACATGATCGCCGCCATGAAGGCGCGCGAACAGATCAAAGTCGACACACTCCGCGGGGCAATGACCGCTTTTACTAATGAGCTCGTTGCTAAGGGCCGCAAGCCGACAGAGGAACTTGCGGATACCGAGGCTGTCGCTGTGCTGAAGCGCCTCGCAAAGCAGCGCAAGGACTCGATCGAGCAGTTCACGACCGGCAATCGCCCGGAACTCGCCGCTAAGGAGGCAGATGAGCTCAAAATTCTCGAAGTATATCTTCCGCAAACTGTCAGTCGCGAGGCCATCAAGACCGTCGCCGAAGCAAAGAAGGTTGAGCTTGGTATCACAGACGCTTCCGGAGCAGGCAAACTCATGGGCGCTGTCATCAAAGAATTCGCCGGAACTGCAGACGGCGCCGATGTAAAGGCGGTGGTGACCGAACTTTTGGCTTAAAAGCTTGTTTATCCGGACTATTCACTAGACAATCATGTCTGGTGGTTGTATAATGCGCGGTAGTAAACGAGTTCCCTCATTCATCAATTGGGAGCGTCTCAAATGGCAGTGCGAGATCAGACTGTGCAAGAGCTCACGACGAAAGTTGCTGAGCGCTGGCGCAGCAAGAAGCCGTACGACAGGACTACACTACCGAGCATGATCCGCGAAGCGATTCGCGGTCGCGGCATCACCGATAAGCGGGATGTCGGCGAACTCTTGCAGCGTGTAGCCGCCGAATGTGCGATGAGAAGCGCGTCGCATCGCAAAGCGGTCGCCGCATCGCGCAAGATCGCATCATGATCGTGAACCACGAAGACTTCATCGTGGCGACCGTCGAAGGACAGACGCGCGCGATGAACAGATCGGGCCAAACGGTGCAGCTGGATTATAGGCGGACGATCAAGATCTTCCGCATCGCTGCAACGAAGTATGCCAAGGGTTGGGACATGGTCGATGCGCTCGAATTCGCACTCGACATGAACCGTCCGTTCACAAGTGATGACGAGCGCCATGGGTACAAGTCGGCGTGCGGGATCGAGTTCTATAGGCGAAAAGTTGCAGGTATCAACGTCCAAGCAGACTTGGATCGCGACAGACCATTCGTCTCAAGAGAGCAGGACATGTGATCGTTCCTGCTCTTTTTGTTTGGGCAAAAGCTAAAATGCGTGCTTGGTCGACACGCGAGCGACAGCGATCGAATACACAGCAACGATGGCGGTCACAAAGAATAAGACGAGCGCAAGGACCGGAAACGCAAAGAACGGAGCGAGCGCGATGATCAAAAGACAAAATGCTATGCGACCGATCCCCTGACCCATATCCTTGAGTGCGGTGAACTCATCGACATACGAATTACTGTCGGCGGTCTGCTCGGATGTAAGCAGATCGACTCCGCGCTGCGAGATCCCGCTCCCCGATTGATAGTACGTATCAACAAGAATGATGGAGAGCGGTGCGGCCACAGTTCCGCGCAGCATCCAGCCTGTGATAGTGAGTACGGAGAGCACGACAGGACGTTCTGTGTGCTTGTGGTATTTCGCAATGAGCGAGCGTGCGAAAATGGTGCACAGATATGTCGCAGTGAGCACGAGTCCGAGCGCCGCGTACGACCATTTCAAGAGTACAAGCACAGCGATCGGCCAGAGTAATAGCAGCGCCGCTCCTTCGAAGCCGTTGCAGATCGCTTGCACGAGCGGTCGTCGGTGCGAATGAGTGAACAGGTGGTGGAAGGTCTCCCGGTAGCGCCAACTAAAGCCTTCGTGCGTATTTTTGAACATGTATACCGGCACGATTGCGATCAGCGCGAGGATAGATGCAACAGCTAGCACCATCAAGGGAGCTGAGGGAGAAAGCGTCATTAAAAATCCGGATACAGCCGGAATGAAAGCAAGTGCGATATCTATGTTGCGCGAACGTGCGTGCTTTTTTGCAGCAAGCTCGTACGGTATCCAGTAGAGTGCGCGGTAGAGACCCATCGCGATCGCGAACAGTACGATCGCGAGCGGAACCGACCCAAGTTTGCCCGAGAATCCGATCGCAAGTATGGCGTACGAGGCAGAAAGGGCTAAAAGCGCGTTCACCAGCATTCCCCGGATGCCATGACGAAGTCTTCGGGCCGTATACGGCGTTACGAGGATTGCGACTGTCTGCGCGAGCGCATACGAGCAGGCGGTCGCGACCAACGCCGAGAGCACAGTGCCCGAAAGCACAAAGAAGTATTGGAAAATGAACAGCCACGAGAATACATTGACGGCCGAAAGCGCCGCACGTGTGAGAAATCGATGTGCTGCAAATGGACTCATGGCTTTTATAGAGCGGACGACCGACGAGTTACAGCGGTCACAACGAACGGAACGGCAAGGAGCAGTCCGTACCCGACCCATACATTGAGGTCACTGAATACTACCCATCCTGAAAGCGGAACGATCACGACGGCATCGAGTACCATCGCGATAAGCGCCCACCCGATCGCATACGGAATTACATCCCGTTCGCTCAAAAGACGGAGCGAGCGAGTGGCGATGACCGCAAGCACGACGAGAGTCGCGATCATGGCGATGTGAGCAAGGATGTTGGCGGAGAGTCCGTATGCGACAAATCCGGACCACACGAGGTGGAGGACGGCATATATCACAATGCCCCAACCAAGGAGCGGGCGCAGATGCATCTGTTCATTATGAGCGATGTGTCCGACTTCAGCCGCACCGTCTGTGGATATGTTTAGTCGTCGGAATTGCCCTGTATGTCGTCACTGAGACGACTCTCCGCATTCAAGTTCACCTCTACCGCTTTTGCGGCCCGAATAGTAGCCTGAAATGTATTCAGCGCCTCGGTGTACTTACCTTCGTTGAATTTCGATTCGGCACTCTCGATCGCATCTTCAATCGCCTTGGCGCTCGAACTTGCCTCGATAGTCGTCGAGGCCTGCAGCTGGGAACCGGCTGTAAGCGTGCGAATCTCTCGAATTTTATTTCTCGCGTTCCTCTGCTGATTCGATGCCGCAGCTCGCATGGTGGATTCGCTTCTGCCCGACAGACTCTGTTCGGATGCTTTGCGTTTGCTGTTTGTTGCTTCCGCCTGTTCGCGGACCTTGTGCAATAGCGGAGCGATGGATTGAGCCTGCTTCGGGAGATCCACCGAGAGACCTGTCAGAACGCGCTCGTGTCCGACAAGAGATGCCTCGAGACCGGATTCGACGGATGCAGCGGCTACCGCACCCTCGTCACTCGACTTGAGGCGGTTCACGCTCTTGTTCACATTATCTGCGTTGATGGCGATCTGTGTCTCAATCGCATTGCGGGCGGAGTCGTTCAAATTTCCATGGGCAGCAAGCGTTGCGGCCTCTTCAAGTCGGCGCGACAAAAGTTCGGTGTCCCACTCGGCCTGCGCGACCGGGGACACGTTGAGGACACCCTGGATGGGTTCGGTAAATCCAACCTTGACGGCATAGAGCGGATCCCCCGGGAGCGCTGTTCCTGCGGCATACGATGTGCCGACTCCGACGACAAGCACGAGCGCAAATGCAAAACCGACCGGACGGAGTGTTCCGGAATCAAAATATGAAAGAATGTGCTCATATCGCGGAACGACGGTAGATGTGGCCTGCACCGGATTCTCATTCATTACAGAAAGCAGCACATTCTTCATTTGAATGCGCTCATTAGCCGAAAGCTTTTCGGACTTGAGAAAATTGAAAGTGTTCTTGAATGGGTCTTCCATAAGCGGGTTCGCGAGCGCAACCAGCACGTTTGGCATAGTAGCGCACGTACAGGGTTTAGACGAGCCGTGAATGGCTTTATTACAGGAGCTTGTACGCAAAAAGCTCCGTTTCCGGAGCTTTTTGCTGTTGTCTCAAATTGAGAGGATTGCTTGTTAGCGTGCCGAGCGAGCCGGATCGCGAAAGCCGTAGGCTTTCATGATCGGCGAGTGACGGCACGTCAACAATTTAGCTTTCGCTAAATTGTTACCAGCTGCGTCCACCGCCGCCGGAATTTCCGCCGCGTGAACCGCCACCGTAGCCGCCAGATCCACCACCGCCGCCGTTTGAGCGGAAGTTGTTTCGCGGTCGCTCTTCCATCGGACGAGCCTCGTTAACCGTAAGTTTACGGCCACCGAAGTCCTTTCCGTTCCAGAAGTCGATCGCTGCCTGGGCCTCATCATCAGATGACATTTCCACGAATCCGAAACCCTTTGAACGACCGCTCATCTTGTCCATGATGATTACGGCAGAATCAACGGATCCGGACTGGGAGAACGCCTCCTTGAGCTCCTCGTCAGTGGTTGCGTAAGGCAGACCTCCGACATAAAGCTTCTTTGCCATGATCGTATCGTTTTTCTTCGTCTAAAAATGTAAACCAACCTTTCCACATGCCTCGCAAAATGGAAACCTTACATTGCGAAAACTATACGCTGGGGGTGCGATCCATGCAAGCATGGCTCAACCCTGCCCCGGTTGACGCCGTGCCATCTTGGACAGCTTTTCTATGCCACGGTGTATGCGGACAGAAACCACGTTCTCGGACACACCAAGCGCTTCGGCAATTTCTCGAGGAGACATTTCGTCGAGGTACCGCATGGTGATAGCTGTGCGATACATGACATCCAATTCCCCCAACAGCTTCAGTGCCTCGCGGGCTGCCGGCACATCCGCAAAATCTTTTACATTCTCGTCGACCGGTTCGAATCCGTCGTCTTCCATAAGCGTGTCGAGCGACGACGATTTCTTCTTGCGTGCCCAGTCGATGATGAGATTGTTGGCGACGCGGTACAAGAATGCACGAAGGTACTCGATCTCCTTTCCTTCGGACATATAGACCCACGTCTTTGAATACGCCTCTTGCACGATATCCTTGGCAAGTTCTCGATCCCGCACTCGCAACATGCAGTGCCGCAAGAGCGCATCTGCATATTCTTCGTATGCCGCCAGGAACAGCTCCTCGGGAGTCTGGTCAGGCTTTTCAGTTTGTTCTGTTTCTGCCATGAAAAAGACATGCGCCACGAGGGCGCACACCGTCCGAAAACTATAACATTTCGACCAATACCCATCGAGGAAACGAAAAGGGCACGCGTGGCGTGCCCTTATGCGTCGCGGGAGCGCAGAGCGTCACCCGGGACAAAGTTCTTTTTTGTTCATCAAAAGCAACGACTTTACGAGCCCTTTCATGCCCGCGTCCTGCAAGTGATCGTGCAGGAATGTGAGCGTATCAAAGCTGAGATGCAGCCGCGTGAGCACGATGTCCAGCACGTCGTGTATCGGAGCTTCTACCTCATGACGCGGCAGAACGACCCTGATATTGCGGATCGGCTTGCGGTCTTCTGCAACGACCCGGCCTTCGGGTCCGGCAAGGATCGAAATGAACTCGCCCAATATTCCGGGACGAGTTCTGAATTCGGCCCATGACCGCGTGTCACCTCCCAATACCAGAATGGCCGCATGTAGCAGTATCGCTGAGTACAGGAGCCCGCGATCTGCATGCACGTACGCATCATCGACATGGAACGCAAGTTGGAAGAGTGCGCCCTTGGTCAAGGATCCGTGCATCATGTGCGGTGTGAATCGCTCAAGCACTGCGACTTCGCCCCGCGAACCGGCGCTCGCGAATGCCTCGACGACGTCGGATTCTGTAGCAATTCGTAACGGCTTTTGATTTCGAAGATCTGTAGAGGAGTCACTGGTCATTACACGTATCCTTTATACGTCGATTTCGGGGACTCCCCGCTGCCGTCGCTTAGTATATGGATGTACATGAAGAATTCAATAGGATTCTTCACGTTAGCGCTCCCAAAAAAAGAAAACCGGTTGTTTGGGACAACCGGCAAACCCTCATATGAATGACGAAGAGCAATTGCTCACGCCTGATTACACGGCTCAGATAGTGCCGTACACTCGCCGCTTAGCTGCATCCGCGAGTGCACGCCAACGACAGCTCAGAAATTTTCCGAGCGACCGCAGGTCGTTGCGGATTCCGCGGACGAACGAAATGTCGTCCAGACGCTTTCGAGGTATCGGGATCACTTCGTGACGAACGCCGAGCCTTGCGTAGATCGTATTGTAGAGATCAACGAAATCAGCCGTGTTCGCTCCCTCGATCGCGATCTTCAGCATGAGGCGCCCGCCGCTGTCGAGCGATTGCATAATGAGAGCTTTCGCCTCACCAAGCTCGAACGATCCCGTGTGATCCGGAAACTCGCCACCCTTTTTGGGCAAACACGTCAGCCAGACCTCGTCGCGAAGGCTGAGGACATATTCGTCGTTTCGATCGCCGAGCCCAAATCCACTTGCACGGGCGATCTCATGGTCGGTCAATTTGACGTCCTGCAAGAGGATGCCTAATTGAATGGGCCCCCCGTAGGTACCAGGGATACCACGATTCTTCGACAACAACATGATCTTCATGGAACTAGTCCTTTCACTCTGCCCAGGGTTACTGGGTCAGGTCATAGACATGCCGACATCAGCACGCGAGTATAGTGCAACGTATTGTAACACATGTCAATTATGTGATTCGGAGACTCTTTATAAAAAAGTAAAACCCTCGGGACGTGGTCCCAAGGGTTTTAAACGCATTCGAAGTGATCTACGATCAGAGAGCGAGCGGAGTCCGCTTGTCTTCCGTGCAGTGCCAATAGTTTATCCACGCAGCGAGCTCTTCGCCGGAAAGTTCGGCAACGTAGAGCAGGCTGACGCCGGCTCGGCGGTTAACGAACTTCCGATACTCGGCAACGACGACCTTGTCGTTGTCTTTGTATCCGCCTGCGCACAGCACATCCCAGGCTGGTGGCGTGTTCTTGAAGATCAGGCTCGGCTTGTACCGATGCCGGAATTCATTCACACCCCCGCCGAACGTAACGTCGTCGCCGGTACGGGCAAATATATTGTGCCGGTATCCGAGGTCCTGATATTGCCGAATGAAATCGGCAATGGTCAGTTCGTCGGCCGGAATGAATTTGCTCGCGAACGGAGCAGTATTTACAGACGTGGCGGTTGCGATTGTCATGGCGCGTCCTTCTTTTGGAGGAAATTCCACAGTATTCTGGAGAATTTATACCATTTATTGGAGCTACTGTCAATGCGTTCTCTGACCGGTTTCAGTCTAATTACTGGCCGAGCGGCAGATACACAAACGTACCGACTATCATGCCGGCCGTTACAAGTCGTGTCGCCTCACCGTCGTGACCGTTATCACTTAAGAGTGCGTACTGATCGGGAGCGAGCGTGAGTGTAAACCTTCCGAAGGCTTTCGGCTGATTGATCCAATAACGCGACATGTCGAGCCTGTTGCCGTCGATGAAGAGCGCCCCCTCTTTGATCTCTACTTTTTCACCCGGCAAGCCGACTATTCTTGAAATATTTGTGAGGTCTTGTCGCCTCTTATAGAGAACGACATCGAAGCGTTCAAACGTGTTCGAATACCGCCAAATAAATCCGAAGGTGTAATCGCCGTACGTAGGTTCCATATTGGATCCCCGAACCACGAATAGGTGGTTTCGAAGAAAAAGGAGCGACACAAAAAGTACGATCGCGACGATTCCCAGCCATTTCATCCATATGAATAGTCGGCTTCTCATATGAAAAGAATAGCATCCGTGTTTCCCTTGTGGCATAGTCGGAAAAGTACTTTGAAACCCCAACGGAAAGGCCGGACGATCATGTTTCTTGTTCTCCCCAAAATGAATCCCGTGCTCGACGGTTACCGAAAACTTCCCATGTTCTTCCTCGG
>JAGOTU010000106.1 GCA_018061585.1 Minisyncoccota bacterium
GTCGACCGCGAGGCCGGAGGCTGCGCGAGCTTCGGCAGTGCGGCTCTTCTCGCGAGACGCTTGCTGCGTCGCGCGCGAGAGATCCTTCTGCGCCCGTTCGAGCTGGCCCTTGGCGGCACGAAGCGAGCTCGCCGCTTCCTTGTGGGCGTTCTCGCGCTCTTCGAGCCACTGCTTGGTCTCGACGACGTCGGCCTTCGCCTGGTCGATGTCGACCTGATCGGCTTCGATCATTTCGACAAGCGTCTTCAGCGATTTCTCCTTGCCGGCGCGTTCTTTCGAGCCCATCGGCAGCGCTTCGGCCTGGCGATGCAGGTCCTCGGCGGCGGCGACGCGCTCGTTGAACGTGTTGAGCTTCGGCTGCAGCGCTTTGGTTTCGGCATCGAACTGATGCCGAACCGCGACCAGCTGTGAGCCGATCTTGTCGAGAAACTCCTCGCGTGCGCGCAGATCGGCCTCGCTGGCACCCTGCGGGTCCCAGTTGACGATCAGCGCGAGCGTCGAAGCGTTCAGGGCGCCGGCCTTTGCAGCGATGTAGTGACGATAGAATGACATTGGGACGTCCTCTTCTCTTCAGGATGATGCATCTTTCGATGCGGGTGCACCTGCTTGCGCAGGTATTCAGTGACTACGCGGCGCGCGACTTGTGGTGTGCGCCGAGCAGTTCGTTGACGTTCGCGAGGATCGTCTCCGCCGGTTCGATCTGCGTGGCGATGATGTCCTCGTAGGCTTGTTGATTGTTCCGGTACACCGTTTCGGACAGACCCTTCTTGTTCGGATCGTCCTTTTCGGTGTTGTCGAAACGGTTGAATGCCGCGGTCGCACGAGTTCCGTGCCCCTTGAGATCGGTAATGAGGCGACGTGCCTCGGTACCTTTATCGCCGGCAGCATCCGCAAGTGCATCGAGCTCCGCGAATTTGTCGGAGTCGGTGATCGCAAGCAGTCTGTTGAGGCAGGCGCTTCGTGCGCGGTGCGCTTCCGCCATCGCGGCTCCCGTATCGCCCATGTCCGACCGATACCGGAAGAACAGGACGACGCCGAACCCTGCGAGGAGGATGAAGGCGATCGTCACGATCGCGCCGGTGTAGTTCACCGACGGACCGGTTTTGATCACGACCGGCGCGTTGCCGGCCGGCCGCTCCATCACGTCCTTGAAACCGCGGAGGGTTTCGACGAACGCGGGAGTCAGCGCCTTTTTGTCGCCATCGCGGAAATCCTGAATGCGCGGGATGAACCGCTCCGCCAGAATTCCGCGATATTCCTTGTCGAGCTTTGCGAGCCCGCTGCCGTAGTAGACGCCAAGCCATGGCGCCGACGTACGATTGTCGACGTAGAGCATCAGCAAGACCGAGCTGCGAAGCGTTCCGCCGATGAGCCATTCAGGACACGTCGCACGATACGCTTGCTCGAACTCATCGATGTTCTTTGCGCCGCGTCGGGACGAGATCGCGCGAACGCGAACTTCGTACCCGAGATTGCCGAGCTCACGCGCCGCAGCAGTAACTGCGGCTTTGTCGTGAGTTGCACTCAGTTGGTCTACCAGGATGTCACTACATGAGGCGAACGCCCCGAATGGGGAGAACACCACCATGGTGATGGCAATGAGGAGTGAACGCATGTTGATGGTTCCTTTTTCCGTGTCAAATAGCGAAACCCATGAATTAATAGCACGGAACGGTCTCTGTGTCAATGCTTTGATATAACGAAAATACCGCTGTGTTAAGCGGTATTTTGAAGGTTCAGTCCTCACTTTTATGCCCGTTTTTTGCCCTTCTTTCTGGCCGGGGTGCGCGGGTGCTTCTTGAAATCGGGGCACGCTTTCCAGCCACCCACATTCTCCGCCTTTGCTTTCTGTTCGGCGGCGAGAAATTCGGACGCGCGTGTGTATCTGCTTTGGTAGAGCCACTCTTCCGCGTATCCTTTCTCGATCAAATGCAGGTTGAGGTCGATCGAGCCCCATCCGAACCAGTACGACCAGTACCCGGGATACACATAGATGTATCCGAGCAAACGATCGTGGTCTTCCGAGACCGATTTGAGCGGATCGAAATCGAGTGACACGACCTTGTCTTCGACGAGTTTCGTAACGTACGCTGCGGCCTCTTTGCCGAAGCACTCTTCCTCGACGCGCCTATTCTTGTGTTCGAGTTCCGGCGTATTGATGCCGAGGAGTCGAACTGAGAGCGGTTTGCCGAATCGGGGATTGATCGTGATGGTGTCGCCGTCGGCCGTGTGATGCACGGTCAAGGGTCCGGTGGTGCGGAGGCGATACATGATCGCTTCCACATTGCCGCTGTACCGGTGGTAGAGCAACGCACCCGTGATCGTGAGCGCGAGAGCACACACGATAACGGAGATCGCGATAAGTTTTGTTCTCATTGCACCCCCAAACGAGAAATGAATGGATTGTCCGATGCAAAAAGTACAATTCATTCGACATCTTGTCAAATACATGCCTGCACGGTACATTCGAGGCCGGAATGTTCCGAATACGAATCATTGCCAGGGGAGGCACGAATGCCTGCACGCACTGCCGATAAGTATCCGCTCACGCTACGCGCGGTTACGGAGCGCACTGACCCGCTTGCCGCGATCATCACTGATCGCGCACGACCGCTGACCCGCGAGGTCGTCGAAGGGGCGCTCAGCCGCTCCGTGTTCGCATGGGAGGGTCGCACGCCGAAACCCGGTCTCGATGAGAGCGGAAATGTAGTGAACGCGGGCGATCTCGATCTTGCATCGTTCTTCGTTCCGCTTTCACTTCGGCGCGCCGTGATCGAGATCCGCTCGTATCAGAAT
>JAGOTU010000027.1 GCA_018061585.1 Minisyncoccota bacterium
ACTGTTTCTTCGCGGACCGGCGCGGAGAATTTTGCCACGTCCACGCCGTTGGGAATAACGGGCACCGGAACCGACACGCCAAGCTTGCTCACCTCGCCTGCGAGGAAGTGCGAAATAACCTTGATGATATTCGCCGCACGGTAGACACGCTCATAGAGCGGCCATATAAAACGAAGAATCGGTTGTCGTTCTTTCATGTCAGAAAAGGCGCGGCCGTCCTGGAGCTCCAGTACATGCGGCACATTCGGATGAAACAGTTTAAACAGCATCCCTGCAAAGCCTGCATGATTCGCCATCATGGCCCACGTCGCACTGTAGTGATACTCGCGATGCAATACGAAGGCAGCGAACGCAGCGTTTATCGGGAACAAGAGCTTCGCAAGCCTGAGCGTGAACGGCATGTTCCGGTCCGATACATGCGCATTCATGATCGCCGGACCGAGGCGATACACTGTGATGTTCCCTACCTGTTCAACGGGCGACAGCATCTTGTCGAACCGGAGCGTGATCATATGAAATTCGTATTCGGGCAAGCGATCAGTGATCTCTTTGATCGCGACTTCGGCGCCACCAACGAACGGATGGTACGTAAGAGAAAAGATAAGGATGCGCTTCACCCCATTAGAAACCCCATTCGAGTTTTGTGTCTGTTCTGTTTCGTCCTTTCTAACGGGGTTCATTCCGCGAATCGTACGCGGTAGTGCTACAAAAGAAAAGCGACGCGGGATGATACCGCGTCGCATTGAGTTGTGCCCTGGGGGCAAAGATCGTTGACGGCGCCGGCGATTACTTGCAGTCCGTGATCGGATACTGCTGCGGCGAGCTGGAGACGCCGATGAAGACCTTCTGGCCCTGCTTGCAGCGGGCCTTGCAGCGGCCGACTTCGGCCTGACATGCCTTGCTGTAGCTTGCGGCCTGGGCGCCCTGGCCGTTTGCCCAGGCCTTGCATTCGCCGCCCTGCTGGGTGCACGAAACAGCGAACGCCGAGGTCGAAGCAAACAGAATGGCAGACACGACGGTCGCCGCAGCGATGAGACGTTTCATTGGGGTTCCTCCCGCTTGATGACACACTCGTCCGAAATGGACTAAGCGAGCAGCAATGTGCTGGCCAGAACGTACCATCTTTTTTATGAATAGTCAATGAGTAGCGTAACAAAAAACGACGCGGGATGACTCCCGCGTCGCACGCATCTGAATGAGCTATTCGCTCTCGTGAACACCCTGCCGTGAGCGCGGTACGAGCATTTTTCCGAGGTCGTCGACCAGGATGTCCTGCAGATGGCCATTGCCGTAATTCGTCTCGGCAGGAATGGCACACAAGGTCACGCGTTCCATGAACTTCGCATTGTTAAGTCCGATACCGAACGCAAGCTCTGCATCGCGGAGTACGCGCGGCATGTGATTGGCCGACGAAACCAGATACACGATGACGTGTTCGGATCGATAGTTGCTGACATTTATCCAATGTCGCAACTCGTTCATCGACTCCTGGGTAGTACCGCTGACCTCCTCGAACACGCTGTGGCGCTCAAGCCACGAGTGGTACGCCTGTTCGGTGCGAAGCAGCCGCTTCGGAAAGCGATGAGGAAAATGCTCATGCAATTCGCGAAACCGCCCGTACGCAGTTTCGTACGTCACCTTTGCTTCCGACATATTGTCGCTTGTTCGTCGCGAGCATCCGGTGGACCACACGATCTTGTCGGCGAGAAAATTCCGCGCCGCCCACAAACCCATGGGAATGCGTCCGAGCTGGTAAGTATTCGGTTCACCCCAGCACACACGCTCCCAGTCGCCGTCTGTCTTGCTCTGCAGAGCACCTGAGCGATTGATGGTCGCGACACGCGGAAGTTCGCGCAAATTATAGCCGCTGATGTGGACGATCTTCTTCACGAGAAGCTCCTTGCTTGAGGAAATTATCTCGCAGACTTATACCACAAATCGATCTAATGTCCAGGATGCGACTTCTTGAGCGTTTCTATGTATTGCTCGACCGTTTGCTCGGTCTTCCAGCCGAATTCCTTTTCGGCACGCGAGGTATCGCAAATTGAGTCCATACGGTTTCCTGCGCGCTCGGGTAGCATCGTGATCTCTCCGCCGAACATCTGTGCGATCTCGAGCACTGTGTGCGAATCATGCGAACCGAGCCCGTAGTCGTCGCCCTGTCCGCCCTCTCCCACCATCAACAATCCTCGTGCGATGTCTCCCGCGAATGTGAAATTTCTCTTTTGTGTTCCGGGTGCTGTGACCGTGATCGGCTTTCCCTCAAAGAATTGCGTCTTGAATCGTCCGATGACCGACGCATACGGGCCGGTCGCGAGTTCTTGTGCGCCATAGGCATTGTAGAAATATGTGATCGCGTACGGCAGCTTGAACCAGTTGCCGTAGTTGCGAACGAGTTCGGTGTTGCTCGCCTTCATCCATGCGTACGGGCTTTGATCACGCCCGAGCCCACCATCTGCGAATTTGGTACTTGACCCTGCGTAGACAAGCTTGCACTGGCGCTTGCGCCAGTACTCAAAAACACAGTGCGCGCCATGCACGTTGCTCTGCCACACGAGCTCAAGATCATCGAAGCTCTGTTCGACGCGCGAGTATTCACCCAGGTGGAAAATGATCTCCGGATTCTCGTGCCCAAGGAGTGATTCGATATCCTTTGTGTGCCCTTCTACGTATTCGGCACCGGGAACGTGATTCGCCTTTGAACCGATGAAATAATTATCGATCGATACTACGCGGTATCCCTTTCCCAACAGAAGTTTGATGAGGTGCGTTCCGATGAGGCCTGCGCCTCCGGTTACCAATACGGTCTTTGTTTCGGCCATAAAAATCAAGACTACACTGCCTACTCGCTTTCCTCAATGCTCCACTCTTTCTTTTTTGTGCGCGAGATCATTGATGCCGCGGCACCAGTCGACAGCGCGAGGGCTGCTGCTGCGAACCACCACATGGATCCACCGAGCGATCCTGCGGAGGCGGTTTGTGCGACAACATCAGTCGGTGTCGCGTTCACGATATCCGCCGGGTCATCGCCCGATATTTCTGCATCCGCTTTTGCGGATGCAATAGAAGCGGATCCCGCCCGCGACGTACTTTTTTTCACCTCCGGCGGCTTTTCCACGACCGGAACGATCTTGGGGGCTGCGACAGTGGATACCTTCGCATTCTCGCGCCCCGGTGTCGGAAGCGCGTGCAGCCACGCACCCTCGTGCCATTGCAGTGATTCCCCGGTTCCTGCGGCACCCATCGTTTTCTCGTACACAGCGCGCGCGGCGGAACCTTTGACCGATGTCATACCGATCGTGGCTCCCGTATTATTGAGACTCATTGTCGTATCGATCACCTGGTTCACGCGCGAAAACATCGAATGGAATGTCGTTGCATCGGATGCGAGTACTGCATACGCACCGGGCACGATCACCATCGTTCCTGTACCACCGTTCTTCGGCGGCACGTTCAGCACGTGCCCCGACTTATCAACAAATTTATAGTTCGCGAGGTCTTCCAAGTACGGACCCTCGTTGAATATCTCGATCCATTCTCGTTTCCCGTCGGCCCCGTCCGGGTCGTACATGACCTCGGTTATGCGAAGGTCTGCGTATGCAGCGAGCGGAAAGGATCCGATCGCTATGCCAATGATGAGATGAGCAAATGAACGGATCGTCATGCCGCGATTATAGATCATCCGAGTCCCGGTCGGTACCATTGAGGACCCGCTGCAATTCCCGGTGCGATACTTCGCCGTGGTGCACGTGTTCGTGCGAAGGCCTCGTATGATTCGTCTCGGCACGTGGTCGCTCGGGATCCGCGCCTTCATCACGGGAGCGCTCCCTTTGAACAGGTTCAGCCGGGTCGAATTGCCGGGATGCATGCTCCGTGTGCGGTGCCTGCGGTGCTGACTGCGCTTGTCGCGCTGCGTGTTGCCCCGCATGCCGCTCGTGTGGCCGTTCAGATGTCGTTTCTTCTCGTCTGATCTCCTGTCTCACGTCCCGTCTCTCATGCTGCCTCACCTCTTGTCTTTGCGGTGCTTTTTCTTGTTGTTTTTCCTGCGGTTTGACCTCCGGTCGGCTTTGCATTTTGCTGGCATTCTTTTCCCGCATCAGGTCGAGCGGTGATTTTGCCGGTGCTCCGTGGCGCTCAGCACGCGCCTGTTCAATAGCATCTTTGAGTGCGTTGCGGTGCTGCACAGCTTCTGCCTCGCGCTTGGCATGTATGTCCGGCGAGCGCGGTTGCGCTTCGCGCGGACGCGCCGGCGTCGGCACAACTGATCCCCGCGGATTTTGCGCAAGCGGTCGGGGTGCCTGGATCTCGCGTATCTTGTCCTGCAATGTCGGTCGTTGCACGGGTGCGGCGACGGGTGCCTGGGGAGCAGGAGCCGGTGCGGGTGCAGGTGCCGGCGAGTGCGGGGCAGCGGGCGGCGTTTTTACCTCTGAAACTGCGGCGGCGAACTTTTCGCGCGGCGTCGTCCCACCCTGCGGGGCCGCATTCCATCCGTTGGAAGATCGCGGAGGTCCATCCCGACGGTCTTTTTTTTCTTTCGAAGGCGCAACGAATTCGGTCTGCTTGCGATTGATCTCTGCCACGATGTCCGCGCGGCTGCGGCTGTACGTCGCACGCGACGCTGTTACGACATCGTTTCTATATGAAATGGCAGGCGCTTCGATAGGAGCGATGGTTTCTGCGCTAAACGGCGGTGATCCCACGCCGTCGATCATGAGCGTCAGGTAGATCTGTCCGATACCGAGACCCACAAGATCTTCCGGAAGGAATGTCGGTTGGAACACTGTTTCAAGAACTTCCGCATCAAACGGTCCTACGCGGAACACGATAAGTGTTCCGACGTTGCCGAACACCGCGTCGCGCACTTCTTCGTCCATCTGTTCGATGTATTGATTGGCGAGTGTGAGCGCGAGTTTATATTTACGAGACTCTGAAAGGATGTCGGCGAACGCCTTGTTCATCATCGACTGGAATTCGTCGACATAAAAATAGAACCGCGGAAGCTTCGCCATACGCGACGCCGGTTCGTCTGCGCGCGACATAGCTGCCAGATAGATCTTTACCGTGAGCATCGAACCCAAGAGCGCAGCATTTGTTTCGCCCATGCGACCCTTGGAGAGATTGACAATGAATATCTTTTTTTCGTCCATGATCTTGCGCAGATCGAACGACGACGTCGACTGCCCGACGATGTGGCGAATGAGCGGGTTCGCGATGAACTGACCGATCTTGTTCTGAATAGCCGGCGTGGCCTCTGCGGTATAACGATCGGTGAAGCTCGCGAACTCCTCGGTCCAGAATGCTTTGACGATCGGGTCCGTCACCTTTTCAATGACAGCATCTCGATAGGTTTTATTGGTCAGCATGCGGTTCACGTCGAGCAGCGACGACCCCGGATACTCAAGGAGTGCGAGCATCACGTTTTGCAGAATGTAGGCCATACGTGCGCTCCACTGGTCTTCCCAGATGCGCTCGAACGCGCCCATGAGGCCGGAGACGATCAGGTGACGCTTGTCGTACCCAACATCCTCCATCACATTGAATCCCATCGGGTAATCGATATCGAACGGTGCAAAATACACGACGTCGTTGATGCGCTCCTGCGGTATGAAATCGAGCAGCTTTTCCGCTGTCGATCCGTGCGGATCGATGAATGCGAGCCCTTCGCCGTTCTGAATATCCTGGATCGCCAGATTCTCGAGCATGGTCGATTTACCCATACCCGTCTTCCCGATCACGTAGATATGCTTGCCGCGATCCACGGCCCGAATGCCGAACATCTCGCGCTTGCCGCGGGTATGCGTTGTTGCAAAGTATGTGATCCTGCGCTCATCGTTGGCATGATCCATGTGCGGCGCCTTTGTCGTGATCTCGTGATCGTCGTGATGAGAATGATCAGCCATGGCAAAAGTATACCCCTGCCCGCCCTTTTCAGGAATAAAACAGTACAAAATGGTGAACCGTCGGGTTTATCCCGACAGCTTGTCACGGAGACTTATTGGTATTGGATATACAGCGGCTGCGGCGTGAGCTTTAGTAGCTGCTTCGGTGTGAGCATGCCGCTCGATGGCGCGAACAGGTCGTTCTTGTAGAACAGTTTGAATCCCGTGAACTGGACCGGCTCGGGCACGATGATGTGGGTATAGGTGCCGATCTTTTTCTCCGGACCTCCCCATCCGTCCATGTCCATCACGAACTGCACTTCCGGCGTCGGCTTGATGCGTTTCGTATTCGTGACCATGTCGTAGGTGAATCGATGTACCACAAGGACCTTCGGCGGCAGATCGTTCTCCTGCACGAGGCGTGAAAGATAATTGATCGCGTAATTGATGTCTGCCGCATCGAAAGATCCGATCACCTTACCCGGTCGTACGCCGGTTTTCATCGAGAACTCCGGATCTATGCCGAGGTGAACATTGGGCAGCTTGAGGTAATCCTCGTACATCGGGAGTTCTTTCTCGAGCGTGCTGAGTGACACTTGGAAATCGATGAACACGATGCCGTTCACTTTTTCCGCCAATCGAAGTGCGATATCGATCTGACTGTCGGGCATGCGAGCGAGATACAAGCCCTGTTTACCCGGCGCGATCTGCGCCGTTTCAACTATGTAGTGGATAGCAGGAACGACCGGCGTTTCCGGATCTGCCGCTTCCCACGCAGCGACTTCGGCGCGCAGCTTATCGAGCATCACTGCTTCGGGATATTCCCCGAGAACGCCCATGCCTTTGGAATAAAAGTTGCCGTAGTACGCGACGATCCGTTTGAACGGCAGTATCGCGCCGGGTTTCGGATACGGAGCGCGCACCGGCCAGAGCGGCGGTGTCGATGTTCCGAAATCGTCATTCAAATACATTTCGTAGTACTTGCTTGATGTGGCGATCTGCGCGACTGATAGCATTTTTTTGTCGTACGCGACCGTATCTAAGACCGGCTTCGGCGGCCGCGTGTCCACGACGGAGGTGGGTGATGACGTGGCGTCACGCGAGAATGAAACAGGCTTTGCACTAAAAAAGAAAGACGTCGATATCAAAAGAATGAGCGCAATTATCCCGACGCCAGTGAGCGCACCGAGGGAGAGCGCAGATAGGTGAACCGTATCGGTACTCTGCTTTTTCGTCATGCTATCTCACCTCGCCCGACGATTCTTCGTAGATGGAGTCGCGAGCGTCAGCAGTGCGTCGCGGCGTGCGTCGTCGTACAACGATCCCGAGCGATACTATGATCACGCCGAGTATCACGAATATGACGGTATCCCATAAATTCGGAAATCCGAGGAACGGTAATACCGCGACGAGCACGCCACCGAGCATTATGAGCGAATCGAGTGTCATGGAGAGGAGTATACCCCGTGAGATATGCGGCTCCAACTTTGTGAAGAATCGGATACGTTTTGCTGATCAAAAACCCTCACATTCGCGAAACTGGTATCGCATGGTGTGTACAGGCTCGCCTACACCTCGACAATAACCACGAATTCGCCGCGCGCGGTCTTCTTCTTTTCGATATGAGCCGCAAGGTCTTTTGGCGTCCCCTGAAGCAATTCCTCGTGCATTTTGGTGAGCTCGCGCCCGATAGAAACGCGTGCCTTGGGAGCTACCTTCGCGAGCTCACCCAAAAACTTCACGATGCGGTGCGGTGACTCGTACAGCACGACCGGAATGTCTGACTTCGCCAGTTTCGCAATAGCTGTCTGACGGCCTTTTTTGTGCGGTAAAAAGCCGATGAATGAAAATGTTGTCGCATCGATGCCGGCGATCGATAGCGCCGCAGTGATCGCGCTCGCGCCCGGTATTGCATCGATGATAGCGTCGGGATGGTTTGCGCGAATATACGCGACCAATCGCGAACCCGGATCAGATATGCCAGGGGTGCCCGCGTCGGTCACGAGCGCAACATGCTCTCCTGCATCGAGCCGCTCTCCGATCTCCTTTCCCTTCTTTCCTTCAGTCGCCGCATCAAGTCGCTGGAGCGGGGTGCGCAGACCATAGTGTGAGAGCAATTTAGACGTGACCCGGGTGTCCTCGGCGTAGATCACATTCGCCTCTTTGAGGTTCCAGAGCGCACGGAACGTGATGTCGCCCATGTTGCCTATGGGCGTAGCGACGACCGAGAGCCGGCCGTTCGGGTTCGGATTGTCGGAGTCCTCATTCATAAGAGGACGCTACCACTAATCGCTTTCCTTAGCGAGATAGCTCCCCAATTGCTCCATAATAAGCCGTCCTGTGTTGGTTGTCCGCTTCTCCGCATATGCCTCTGCGAGCGTAAAGAACTTTCCATACTCGCCCTCGCTTACCACGACCGCATTCTCAAAGTCGGGGCCAACCTCCTCAATAAAGATATGGAAAAGCACTAAGGAGTGCTCGTATCTGCTGAAATACCGTGCAGCAACCGGTTTGTACTTCAACTCTTCAGAAACCTCGCGATACAATCCGTCTTCTATTGATTCTCCTTCCTCGACTCCGCCGCCAAACAAACCGAACTTATCAGCGCTTGACTTGGCATTCCGATCCCGCTTCTGCAGATAAAACTCATACTCGTCTCCCCGCTTACGGTACGCAAGGTATGCCGCCACCAACCGTTTATTCCGCATCAACGGCTCCATATTAGTCGGCTATCTGCTCAGCTACCTTGTAGATGTCACCTGCCCCCATCGTGATGATGATCGAATTTTCATCCTCTTCCAGGAGTTTTTCGCGGATGAGATCAAATGATGAAAGTGCCGTCACATCACCGCCTACTTCGCGCGCGCGTTCGGCAAGCAGTTCGCTCGAAACCGATACGTCGGAAATCTCACGGGCGGCGTATATCGGTGCCACGTATGCACGATCGGCCCGCGCGAGCGCGTTGGCGAATTCTTCAAAGAACGATCGTGTTCTCGAGTAGAGGTGCGGATGAAACGCGACAACGATGCGTTTACCCTGGAATTTTTCACGCGCGGCCGTGATCGTCTTTTCCACCGAGGTCGG
Organism: Minisyncoccota bacterium; assembly: GCA_018061585.1. Taxonomy (GTDB): domain Bacteria; phylum Patescibacteriota; class Minisyncoccia; order Phycocordibacterales; family UBA2100; genus UBA10103. Next base: position 8,964 of record JAGOTU010000027.1, read on the forward strand.
ATGATGCGCATAGTCATCGTACACAAGCGCCCCGCGCGGCGTCTCGCCGCGATACTCGAATCGTCGCCACGAACCGTGAAAATGCACGAGTGCTTCGTCGATCATCTCCTCGCCCAGATCCGGGAATGCGACCTTGGCTGCGGTTTTTGCCGCACGGGCATTTTGTTTATTGAATTCGCCGATCTGACTGAGCGCGGGTACATGAGTGCCTGTGTAATCCACCACGGTTGCGATCGCGGCATCGAGCACATTGGCTATCACGGGATCATTCGGATCAGTGATGATGGCGCCATCGTGCGGCACTTTACGCACCGCCGCACGAAAGGTTTCCTGCAGTGCTTCGATACTCGGGAAGTAGTCAGTGTGATCAAGCTCGAGATTCGTGATCACCAATATCTTCGGCGAGAGCTTCAGTAAATGGTCCCGGTATTCGCATGCTTCGACCACGAACAAGTCGGGTGACCCGGGTAAAAAATTAGATCCGCCTGTCTTGCCTGTCTGGCCTGCCGGATGAAAATCCCGCACGATCGATCCCACGATCGCCGTCGGTTCCTTGCCCGCGTGTACGAGTATCTGTGCGAGCATTCCGGTAGTCGTGGTCTTTCCGTGCGTCCCCGCGACCGCAATGGTACGTGCACGCTCAGTCACTTCACCGAGTGCCTCAAAATATGACAACTCGGCAATATCCGCCTGCTGTGCATACAAGCGGGCGGGATGATCACCCGGAATGGCATCGCTATAAATGTGCATCTTCGCGTCATCGTGCTCCGTGTGACCGATCGAGACATCGATACCTTGTGCTTCCAATAATTGTGTCGTGGGAGATTCCTCGCGATCCTCACCCGAAATTACGTGTCCTGTATGAACCAGGTACTGGGCGAGCGCCGACATGCCAATGCCGCCGATACCCACCATGTGTATTCTTTTCGGAAGCTTCATTCCGTCTACTTTAGCACTTCGACGCCGACATCCGCATCAGGAAAGAGGCGTGCGATAAGTGTGCGGAATTGCTCTGACTCTGCACTCAATATGAACTTGGTAGTTCCGTCCCCCACTTCGCGTGGCCAGAACTGTTTTTCTACGCGCGCAGCGACAGCGTGTGCCGGATCGAATATTTTAATATCGTCCCCGAGTACTTTTTTGAATTGTGCGATCGCGAACGGATAGTGTGTGCATGCAAGCACGAGCA
>JAGOTU010000028.1 GCA_018061585.1 Minisyncoccota bacterium
AAAGCAGATCAAGGCTAAGTATGTGCACAGTGACGTAAAGACCATTGATCGCATCGAGATCCTGACGGACTTCCGAAAGGGCGAGTTCGACGTTCTCGTGGGCGTGAACCTCCTCCGAGAAGGACTGGACCTCCCGGAGGTGGAACTTGTAGGAATTATGGATGCCGACAAGGAAGGCTTCCTGCGAAGCGAGACCTCGCTCATTCAGACCATCGGCCGTGCTGCCCGAAACGTGAACGGTCGCGTGTTGTTGTACGCAGATTCACACACCGGCTCCATGGACCGAGCCATTGGGGAAACCAACAGACGCCGCACAATTCAAATGGCATATAATGCCAAACACGGCATTACGCCGGAGACGATTAAAAAGAAGATCAACGACATCATCGGGGACATCCAGCGCGCCCGCGGGCGAGCCGTGGAGCAGCTCGTTGAGCAGGACTTGAACGCATTTGGGGGCGATGTGAAGAAGCTCGTTGCGGAGAAACGACGACAAATGCACGACGCAGCAGACTCACTCGACTTCGAGACTGCGGCACTTCTGCGAGACGAAATTCAAAAGCTCGAATTGGAAATAAGTAAGGAAAAGAAAGAACAAAAGAAAAAAGCTAAAGATACGAAATAGCTCTATGCCCGACCACATAAAGAAAGACGTCCCGCTTGCTCCGTTGACCACATTCGAGATCGGGGGCTCGGCGAGGCGTCTCGTCGACGTGACCAACGATGGCGAACTCATGGACGCGCTCCGCTGGGCGGATGCGAATCATGAGCGTGTTGTGCTCATTGCCGGAGGTAGCAATATCCTTGTTCCGGATAGCGGATTGGATGCGCTTGTCATCCGCATGAGCGGGACGGCACGAAAATTCGACGGACTCTCTCTTGAGGCTCATGCGGGATGCAATTTGCTCTCTCTTATCGAAGAAGCCTCATCGCAGGGGCTCGGTGGTTGGGAAAAGCTCGCCGGGATCCCGGGTTCCATCGGCGGTGCGGTGCGCGGTAACGCAGGAGCATTCGGCCCGGAGATAAAAGATTTTGTACGCGAGGTAAAAGCGATAAACAAAGAGACTCGCGAGGTGCGTTTGTTCGGGCTCGAGGCGTGTGAATTCGCGTATCGCAGCAGCTTCTTTAAAAAGAATCCGGATTGGATCATTATGCACGTTACGCTCGATCTGCAGGAGGCAGATCCGGAACTCAGCAAAAAACTCGCAGACGACACTATCGCGGAGCGCGAGAAGCGACATCTGCAGAACGTACACGCTGCAGGCTCATTTTTTATGAATCCGGTAGCTCCTCCGGAGATCGTCGCTCTCTTTGAGGCAGAAAAGGGTGTGAAAGCCCGCGAGAATCGCGTACCTGCCGGGTGGCTCATCGAGAAAGCGGGCTTGAAGGGGCAGACTGTGGGCGGCGCTATCGCGAGCATGCAGCATCCGAATTACGTCGTGAACGAAGGAGGGGCGACTGCACAGGACGTGCGCAACCTTGCCGCCGCTATCAAACAAGAGGTCTACAATCGATTTGGTATAGAGCTGCAGGAAGAAGCGGCCCTCCTCTAGTTTAAAAAAGAAAAGGCGCGGATGAACCGCGCCCTGAAGCATCTGTGGTCTCAGCTATGTGAGCGGGACCTCTTCGCATTGGTAGAGGCGAATGTTGCGCCACTCTCGCTTTCTCGCGGCATCGATCGCGACCGGGACGCTCTCGGCGCCAAATATGTCGCTGTGCAGCTTTTTCGCAGCGTCCGAGCCGGTAAGTATGTACATGAACCGTCCGACGCGTCCGCGGACCACGTCGATCTCATTCTCATCCTTGCCTGCACGCTCGTCGATGACGCATGCGATGCGGTACAGCGCGAGCGTATGACGCCTCCGGTCGATCCTGTCGGATATCTCGATCTCTGATCGAGCTTCTGTGTCAGTCTGCGCGTTCGGCAGGAACAGGATACCGGTGTCTCCGAGCCCATCCACGCGGATAGCATATTTCCATGGCCATGCCATTGGTATTCTCCGTCATTTCCTTATCACAGGTCCTTTCCGACCGTACCTTTCAGGCTCAGATCTGTCAAAAAGGCAAAGAATGCCCCTGTGGTATAGTGCCCGTACCAAACCCACGGCGTAAGCCGCGGGAGGACGCATATGGCACAAAAAGACAATAAGCACGACGGCGATAGAGACCTCGCGAATTCAAAGGATAAGATCGTCATCAAGGGCGCCCGTACCCACAACCTCAAGAACGTGAGCGTGGAAATGCCGCGCAACAAGATGGTTGTATTTACCGGGCTTTCGGGCTCCGGTAAGTCGTCGCTCGCGTTCGACACGATATTCGCCGAAGGGCAGCGTAAGTATGTTGAGTCGCTCTCTGCCTATGCCCGTCAGTTCCTCCGCCAGATGCAGAAGCCGGACGTCGACGAGATAACAGGCCTTTCTCCCGCTATCTCCATCGACCAAAAGTCCCGCTCGAACAACCCGCGGTCGACCGTTGCGACCATAACCGAGATCTATGACTACCTCCGTGTTCTGTATGCGCGCGTGGGTCATCCGCACTGCCCGGTCTGCGGGCGCGAGGTCCGCAAGCTCTCCAACGAAGAGATCCTCGAGACGATACTCGAGATCGTGGAGTCTTCTCCGAAGGCGGTCAAAAAAGACGCTAAGCTCACGAAGGCGGTATCAGACTCAAAGGTACGTATCACATCTCCGATCGTCGTGGGGCGAAAAGGCGAGTACTACCAGCTGCTTTACGATCTGTTGAACAAGGGATTCGAGAAGGTGATCGTAGACGGCGAAGAGAAGTCGCTTCGCGAGCGTATCGTGCTTTCCAAGAACGATCGCCATGACATCGATGTTGTCGTGGATGAGCTGTTCGTTTCCGAGTTCAAGAGCGATCCCAAGGGTGCCAGGGAACGCGCGTCCGAGGCGATTGAGCGCGCACTGCACGAATCCGATGGATTGGTGCGGATAACGGATGCCAACGGCGAAAGCCGCATCGTTTCGGCCAAATTTATGTGCCCGTATGACGGGTTCTCGTTCCCGGAGGTAGAGCCGCGACTTTTTTCGTTCAACTCACCATACGGCGCATGTCCGGAGTGTAAGGGGCTCGGTACCAAATACCTGTTCTCCGACGAGAACTGCGAAGTATGTAACGGGGCTCGATTGCGACCGGAGGCACTCAATGTGTTCCTGGGTCCGGTTAAGGCGCCGGCCGAACACAACGGCCCGGCCGTGGGTATGGATATCGTAAAGATCGCGTCGCTCTCTATCGAGGATGCACAGAAATTCTTTGATTCATTAAAGCTCTCTGCAAAAGAAAAAGAGATATCAAAAATGGTGATCAAAGAGATCACGAGCCGATTGCAGTTCATGCTGAACGTCGGTATTGAATACCTCACACTCGACCGTAAGGCCAACACGCTTTCGGGCGGCGAGGCGCAGCGTATTCGACTTGCTTCGCAACTCGGCTCCGGTCTTGTCGGCGCACTCTACGTGCTCGACGAGCCGACGATCGGACTACACCAGCGCGACAACGAAAAGTTGATCGAGACGCTCAAGCGTCTGCGCGATCTCGGAAACACGGTGCTGGTCGTTGAACACGACGAAGACACGATCTTTGCGTCGGACTACATCATCGATATCGGACCGGGTGCCGGTACGCACGGAGGTAACATAGTCGCCGCCGGATGGCTCGATGATCTTATAACCGCAAAGAAGAACACGTCGGGTTCGAGAACGCTCGCGTATCTGCGAGAAGAAGCAATGGTGGAGGTCCCTGAACAGCGTCGCACGGCAGATAAGGGCAAGCTCAAGATCCGCGGAGCGTCCAAGTTCAGTCTCAAGAACGTGAACGTGGATATTCCGCTCGGAAAGCTTGTTGGCATTACCGGTGTATCCGGCTCCGGCAAGTCGACGTTCCTCTATGAGATCGTGCACCGTAATCTCCAGGCGCGGTTCGATAAGCGCTTCCGCACGGCCAAGCTCTACAACGTAAAGGAATTCACAGGCACCGAATATCTCGGTCGTTCCATCCTTATCGATCAGTCCGCCATCGGCCGAACCCCGCGTTCGAATCCGGCAACATACACCGGCGCGTGGACTCACATCCGCGATATGTTCGCGATGAGTGAAGAGGCGCGTGCACGCGGTTGGGGACCGGGACGATTCTCATTCAACGTTAAGGGTGGTCGCTGCGAAGCGTGTCAGGGCAACGGGCTCGTTGCCGTCGAAATGCACTTCCTTCCGACCGTCTATGTGACTTGTGACGTGTGTATGGGCAAACGCTTTATGAAGGAGACGCTCGAAGTAAAGTACAAAAAGAAGAGCATTCATGATGTACTCTCGATGACCGTCGAAGACGCCTACAAATTCTTTGAAGACATCCCGGCGGTGTCTGATCGCTTGCAGTCGCTACTGGATGTGGGACTGAGCTATTTGGAACTTGGTCAGAGTGCTACGACGCTCTCAGGCGGAGAAGCGCAGCGCGTGAAGATCGCGTCCGAGTTGTATCGTCCGCACATTACGAAGAGTATCTATCTCCTCGATGAGCCGACCGTCGGTCTCCATTACGACGACGTAGCAAAACTAATCGATATTCTTCAGAAGCTCGTTGAGCGCGGGAATACCGTTGTTGTGATCGAACACAATCTCGATGTATTGAAATCCGCCGACTACCTGATCGATATGGGGCCGGAAGGAGGTGACGGGGGAGGTAAGGTCGTTGCGCACGGAACACCTGAAGAGGTTTCAAGGACCGAGGGTTCGCATACCGGGTATTACCTGAAGAAACTACTGAAGCGGAACAAGAAGAATAGTTAAGAACGAAGGGACCGCAACGTGATGCGGTCCCTTTGCTTTCAATGATCAATGGCCTCTAATAGCGATACCGTTTCCGAAGCGAATACCGTTCTGCAGTCGCCAGTTGAATCCTGCGTTCGTCAGACGGTACTCCCTGCGGAGCGGCGGCATGCAGCATACGGTCGTTGTATTTCTGCTCCCGCAAACCTGCGGTTCGGCAAGACCGTGCTGTGTAAGCTCCTCCAGCGCTTCGACCACGCCTAAGCGAAACAGTGTTTCGCATTTGCGTGTCGGATTTGATACTGACCCGAGCAGTTTTTCGCCCTCTATGAATCCGGTCCGGCAGAGGGCTACGATCAATTGTGTTGCTTCCTCACTCAGTTTGACGCCCGCGCACGCTGGTTTGGCCATTCGCGTTCTCCCCGTTGAACTACTGAGAACTGTACTCCTTCCAGTGCTTAACGGTCAATTTCTTTCCGTGGATCTCGTAGAGTGCGGTCACGAACGCTTCGGCAAGCTGGCGGTTGGTGATGAGTGGAATATTCATATCCACCGCGTGACGGCGGATGATAAACCCGTCCTTTGGTTCACGCGCGAGTGCGCGAGCAGGAATATTGATGATGAGATCGAGCGTATCCCACAGCCCGTCTATGTTCGGGGTCTTCTTACTGAAGAGTTTGTAAACGCGTTTGCACTTCACGCCCTGCGCCTTCAAAAAGTCTGCTGTGTGCTCCGTGGCAATGATGTTGAATCCCATCGCGGATAACGTACGGATCGACGGCAAAAGCTTTACCTTGTTCTCCTCCTTGCCGAGTGAGAGCAGGATGTTACCCGGCTTGTCGGTCTTCTTGTACGGGAGCCGAAATCCGGCGGCCATCATGGATTTGATCAGCGCTTCGTAATATGAATCACCAAAGCACGCTACCTCGCCGGTGGATGCCATTTCCACGTAATGGATAGGGTCAGCGCCCTTGATGCGATTATAGGAGAATTGCGGCGATTTTACGGCAACCGTATCAAGCTCAACGGTGCGGTAATCACCACTCACGTCCTGTCCGAGCATTGCGCGGATAGCGATGTCGATAAAGTTGTAGCCCGTTACCTTTGATACGAACGGAAAGCTACGCGACGCACGCACATTGCATTCGATGACCATCAGGTGGTTATCTTTTGCGAGGAACTGGATATTGAACGGCCCGGTTATGTTGAGTGACTTCACGACGTCCCTTGTGATGTGCTTTGCGCGGCGGATCGTTTCCAGGTAGGTGCGCTGTGGTGGCAGTACAACTGTTGCGTCGCCAGAATGTGTTCCGGCATTCTCTACGTGTTCGGTGATCGCGTAGATAACGAGTTCACCGGCCTTTGCTACGCCGTCGATCTCGATCTCGCGCGCGTTCTCGATGAACTTGGACATGACGACCGGATGATCAGATGACACGTCAACTGCGCGCTTCAGGAACCGCACAAGCGACGCTTCGTCGTAGGCCACGCTCATGGCTGCGCCGGATAGCACGTACGACGGACGGACGAGTACGGGGTATCCGAGCTTAGCCGCTGTCTTTCGTGCGGATGTGATCGTTGTGAGTTCGTTCCAGCCGGGCTGATGGATCTCGAGCGTATCGAGCATTTTGGAAAAGATGTGACGATCTTCTGCACGGTCGATGTCCTCGGGGCTCGTGCCGAATATCGGGACCGAGCGCGCATGCAATTTGAGCGCGAGATTATTCGGTATCTGACCGCCGGTCGAGATGACAACGCCCTCCGGCTTCTCGAATTCCACAATATCGAGTACGCGCTCGAGCGAGAGCTCGTCAAAGTACAAACGATCCGACATGTCGTAATCGGTCGATACGGTCTCCGGGTTGGAGTTGATCATGATGGTCCCGTAACCGGCCGCTTTGAGCGATTTCAGAGCTTGTACGCACGACCAGTCGAATTCCACAGACGAGCCTATGCAGTAGGGACCGCCGCCGAGTACTGCCGCCTGGTGAGTGCCCGGGACGACATCGTATTCCGTTCCGTGATAGGTGAGATAGAGGTAGTTGGTCTGCGCGGGGAATTCACCCGCGAGCGTATCGATCTGTTTGATGACCGGCACGACACCGTGCTTCTTTCGGAGGGTCCGGATGTCGTCTTCGCTTTTTTTGGTAAGCAGGCCGATGCGTGAGTCAGAGAACCCGTTCTTCTTTAGACGAAGCATGTCTTCGCGTTCAAGTTTGGAAGCGCGGATCTTCTTTTCCAGATCGATTATGTGACGCATCTTCTCGAGGAACCACATATCGACTCGCGATAGTTCGTGGATCTTCTGTGTGGTTACACCTGAGCGCAATGCTTCGGCAATAGCGAATACGCGGCGGGTGGTCGGGTGCTTGATCTCGTCCATGAGTGCCGTCTTGTTCTTAAACGTAATGCTCTGCGGCGTCGAAAGGCCGTCGGCACCGATATTGAGCATGCGGAGCGCCTTTTGCAGGACCTCCTCAAATGACCGGCCTATAGCCATTACTTCGCCGACGCTTTTCATTTCGGTTCCGATGCGCGGGGCGGCGTTCTCGAATTTAGCAAGATCCCAGCGGGGGATCTTGAGCACAACGTAGTCGAGAGCCGGTTCAAAGCACGCAATTGTTTTTTTCGTGACAGAGTTCTTGAGTTCGGTGAGTGCGTAGCCGAGCGCGAGTTTGGCTGCGACAAAGGCGAGCGGATAGCCGGTCGCTTTTGAGGCAAGTGCCGATGATCGCGAAAGACGTGCATTGACCTCGATCACGCGGTAATCGCCGGTCACCGGATTGAGCGCGTACTGAATATTGCACTCACCGACGATACCGAGGTGTCGGATAGTCGTGAGCGCAACTTCGCGAAGCATGTGATATTCACGGTTGGTGAGCGTTTGCGAAGGTGCGATGACGATACTCTCGCCCGTGTGCACTCCCATCGGATCAAAGTTCTCCATGTTGCAGACGGTGATGCAGTTATTCCCAGAGTCGCGTACGACTTCGTACTCTACTTCTTTCCATCCACCCAAATATTCTTCGACAAGTACCTGCGGAACATTCTTGAAGACCTCGGTGAGCTTCGCGACGAGCTCGCGCTCGGTGCGCACTACGCCCGAACCTTCGCCTCCGAGCGCGAATCCTGAGCGCACCATGACGGGGTACCCGATCCGGAGCGCCGCCTTTTTTGCCTCCGGCACGGAACGCGTCGCAATGGACCTTGCTGTCTTGATCTTGATCTCACTCAATCGGTCGACAAAGAGTTCGCGGTCCTCGGTGTCTCGAATAGTTGAAACAGGGGTGCCGAGTACCCGAACGCCGTACTTCGCGAGGACACCGCTCTCTTCGAGCGAGAGACCGAGATTGAGGGCGGTCTGTCCGCCGAACGAAAGGGATATAGCATCAGGACGCTCCTTCTCTATCACATCTGTAGCGTGAGCGAGCGTGAGCGGTAAGAAATACACAGTGTCAGCCAGCTTGTCGTCGGTCTGCACGGTCGCGATGTTCGGATTCATCAGTACGACAACGATGCCTTCTTCCTTGAATGCTTTAATCGCCTGTGAGCCGGAGTAGTCGAATTCTCCCGCCTGACCGATCTTAAGTCCGCCGGAACCCAGAAGCAGGATCTTCTTCGGCATGTCGTGCGTTTTCGTTGCTTTAGGCGTCATGGTTTGTTTTTAGGCGGCGAATATCTCCGAGCTCATCGATGAATTTGTCGAATATCCACGCCGTATCGGTAGGGCCCGGCGCGGCTTCCGGATGGAATTGAACGGAGCGCCACGGACGATCCTTGTGCCGTATACCCTCAACGCTCCCGTCATTGGCGTTCGTGAACCACACGTGCCAGCTGGAGGGAAGGCTGTCAGCGTCGACCGCAAATCCATGATTCTGAGAAGTGATATAGCAGCGGCCGGTTGCAGTATCGATACATGATTGGTTTTGTCCACGATGCCCGTACTTTAGTTTGTAGGTTCGTCCTCCTGCAGCGAGCGCGAGGAGCTGGTTACCGAGACAGATACCGAGGATCGGCTTTCCGTCTTTCATCGCTTGCTTGATGTGAGCGATGGTCGGTGTGCACTGTTCCGGATCACCGGGGCCGTTGGATATGAACAATGCGTCGTACTGATCCTTGGTGAAATCGTAGTCCCACGGCACACGTGTAAGCGTGACGTTCTGGCGGGTGAGCGAGCGAACGATGTTCTCTTTCATCCCGCAGTCGATCGCGATAATGCGTACAGGACCATCGCCGTAGGTGCGAACCTGCTTCGGGGAAACTTTTGCCACCAGATTTGAGCGGTTCGGATCAATAAAATCTGACGGTTTCTCATTCGCTAGCGCGCCGAGTAGTACGCCGCGTTCGCGTAGTTTCTTGGTGATAGCGCGCGTGTCGACGCCGGTTATCGCAGGAATATTGTTCTTTTTTAGCCACGAGGCGAGTGACTGCACAGCGTCCGCGTGCGAATACTCGGTGGAGTACTCGGTTACGACGAGTCCTGCTACTTGGATCTTCTCGGATTCAAATGCACTACTGTCCGGTACGCCGTAGTTTCCGATGAGGGGATACGTACAGACCAGTATTTGTCCGGCAAATGACGGATCGGTCAGACTTTCTACGTAACCGGTCATTCCCGTCGAGAATACGACTTCGCCCGTCATCTCTACATTGGCTCCAAAGCTCTCGCCCTCGAATACTGAGTTGTCTTCAAGGTAGAGCTTCATACAGTCGGGCTAAGAAAAATCCCGCTGGAAGCGGGATAAAAATTATTAAGACAAAAAAATACACCCGGGTGGGTGAGCTTGGCGGCGAACATCTTTGGAGTCATTAAAAACGCAGTATAGACCTGGATTCCACGCAGTCAATCACTCCGCCTACTGGGGATATTCCATCGCTCGCCGCATGGGTGTTTTGGGAGCGCGATTTTCCTGCTAGAAAATCTCTCGGTTTCGTGCCGACGCACTGCAAATGTCCCAAAACACCCATACAGACTCGCTTCCTGTTGGTCTGGTGAAT
>JAGOTU010000029.1 GCA_018061585.1 Minisyncoccota bacterium
TTCAAGAGCGGAATCAAGATGCCGAGCGTGCACAGTCGTCGATACAAAGTGGCGATCGTGCGCGACGAGGGATCAAACGGAGATGCCGAAATGGCGGGAGCGTTCCGCCATGCGGGATTCGAAGCGTATGACGTGTGTACCGCGGACATTCTGAACGGCTCGTTTACGAGCTTCAAGGATTTTCGTGGTGCGGCGTTCGTCGGCGGATTCTCGCGCGCGGATGTGTTCGGTAGTGCCCGCGGGTGGGCTGCTATCATCCGGCACAATAGTCGAGCGAACGACCTGTTCACCGCGCTGCATGATCGGGATGACTCGTTCATGCTTGGTGTGTGTAACGGCTGTCAGTTGCTCACGCAGCTGGGATGGATCCCGAAGCGTGGGATCCAGACGATCGTGCCGCCGTACCTCACTCACAATTTGTCGCAGCGGTACGAGTATCGGCACGTGGGTGTGCGAGTCGAGGATAATTCGATCTTTACCGAACGCATGGGAGGGTCGGTTCTGCCGATCACCGTTGCGCACGGCGAAGGGCGATGGGTATTCGATCCTGAATCGCTCGCATTCGTCGAGCGGGAGAATCTGGTTTCGATGCGGTTCGTCAATCCGAGCCGCACACCGACCGAGATGTATCCGTTCAATCCCAACGGCTCACCAAATGGCATCACGGCGGTTTCGTCGGTAAATCGGCGAATTCTTGCCATGATGCCCCACGGTGAACGACTGTATCTCAAGGAGCAATGGCCGCATTGGCCGAAGCATTGGGATCATCTCTCTGAGTCTCCGTGGTTGATGCTCTTTCGAAACGCATATAACTTCTGCGTGCAGTACTAAGCGCGCAGATCGCAGACCGCCCGGCACCTCGTGTGCCGGGCGATTCCTTTTTGTATTCTTCCGGTGTTTTGTGTAGGGTATCGCCTAGGTCATCAATTGTGACGTCAGGAAGGAAGGGAAGCATATGAATGCGCATGTGAGATACGAGAATACCCGCGGCGGTGCTGAGCGTGTCGGCTTCAAACAAGCGACGCTCGCAGGGCTCGCGCCCCGCGGTGGCCTCTATTGGCCGACCGAATTTCCCCAGGTCAACCTGAAGGAGCTCTGGGGCAAGGGATATATCGATATTGCGGCAGCGATCTTCGAGATCTTTGCGCCGGATATTTCGAAGCGGAATATGCGACGCATTCTCGAGAAGACCTACACCAAGGAAGTCTTCGGCGATGAGCGTATTACGCCGGTGGATTTCTTTCACGGTCGTCTCGCTCGACTACAGCTCGCAAACGGGCCTACGCTGTCGTTCAAGGACGTAGCACTGCAACTCGCGCCCAATATCATTGAGCACATCCTCGATGAGCTCGATGACGTGCTTAACGTCGTCCTGGCTACTTCCGGTGACACCGGCTCGGCTGCTCAGTTCGGCGTCATGAACAGACCACGCATGAGCGTGATCACGCTCTCGCCGGAGGGTCGCATGAGCTACGAGCAACGGCGCCAGATGTATACCAACGCAGCGTCCAACGTGCACAACATTCGTGTACGCACGACGTTCGACGGTTGTCAGGCGCTGGTGAAGGAATTGTTCCAGGACGAAGCGTTCAAGAAGCTGTATCGTCTCGGTGCGCTCAACAGCATCAACTGGTGCCGTATTGCCGCTCAGGTGGTGTACTACTTCGCCGGCTACATGCAGGCCGCCAAGTCGTGCGGTGAGCGGATCACGTTCGTGATCCCGTCAGGCAACTTCGGAAATGCGCTCTCGGCGTTCGTGGCAAAGATGCTGGGCTTGCCTGTCGACATCATCGTGGCGACCAACGAGAACGATGTGCTGGACGAGTTCTTCAAGACCGGCATCTATCGCGTACGAGACGAGGTGAAGACCACGTCGAGCCCGTCGATGGACATCCAGGCGGCGTCGAACTTCGAACGCTTCATCGCCGACATACTTGGCCGTGATGGCGCTCGTGTGACACAGCTCTGGGACGATGTGAAAAAGCGTGGACAGTTCGACGGACGGTTCATGCTCGAATCTGCTCGCGCCATGATGAGCTCGGGGAGCGCATCCAACGATGATGTGCTCCGTGCGATCCGGTATGCGTATGAGCAGTACGAGGTCATCCTCGACCCGCACACCGCATGTGCGTTCGCCGTCGCACACTACCAACGGAGGCTGTCTCAGACGATGGTCGTTGTGGAGACGGCGCTTCGTGGAGACGGCGCTTCCGGCAAAGTTCCCGGAAACGATCGAAGAGGCAATCGATCGGCGACCGGAAGTTCATCCGTCACTCGCACGGCTTGAAGGCCTGCCCGAGCGGACCGCGATCATCGATCCGGATATCGGCCAGCTCAAGGAGTTCATCAAGCTGCATCTGAAGCCGGTTCTCTGACCTTCTTCTCGCGTTCTTTTACAGACTGCCCGGCGTGCGAACGCCGGGCAGCTTCTTTTTGAGATATCGACAGGGTGCACTTGTGAGGGCCCAGGACATGTACAATAGAGCGATGAAGGGACCTGTGACATTCTTAGCGCTCGTGCTCCTGGGTTGTGCTCTCATATTCATCTATTCAGTGAACGAGGAGCCAACGCTCTCGCCGGGGCTCCGGCCCGAGATATCGCAGGATGAGATCCGTCAGGACGAAGCATACAAGAACCGCCTCATGGATCTGCCTACGTACATGAACGTGCATATTTCGGAGCTTTCTCCGGTGCAGGAGACACTCGGCGGAAAATTTTACGTCACAGATGTGACCGCATCCGGTGGTGTCGGTGTCGTACGATACGACGACGGTCACATGCAATACGTTGCGGATTTTACATACAAAGGCTCGGACGCAAAGGGCTACACCATCACCAAGTTCAAGATCCGCGAACGCTAGATCGCGTGGCAGAGTGAGGATACACGACTTCCGTCGTGTATAATCCTCATTCATATGGCAGACATCAAGGACAAAAATTTAGCGGCGCAGGGTAAGCAGCGAATTGAGTGGGCAGAACGGGATATGCCTGTGCTCAAAGCGGTGCGAGAACAATTTGAAAAAGAACAACCGTTTAAAGGTAAGGGGATGGCGGCAGTACTCCACGTAACTGCAGAAACCGCGAACTTGGTGCGAACATTAAAAGCGGGAGGCGCTAATGTGCTGCTCGCTGCATCGAATCCGCTCTCCACACAGGACGACGTCGCGGCTGCGCTCACCCACGAGTACGGTATCGAGACGTTCGCCATCAAGGGCGAGAGCACCGAAACATTCTTCTCGCATATCGAAGCGCTCATTGCGGCGAAGCCGGTTTTGACGATGGATGATGGCGCGGACCTCGTGACCCAGCTGCACCAGAAGCATGCCGATATGCTGCCGACTATGCTCGGTGGTACAGAAGAGACGACGACCGGAGTCATTCGATTAAGGGCGATGCACAAGGATGGCGCTCTTAAGATGCCTATCGTTGCCGTGAATGATGCAAAGACCAAGAATATGTTCGATAACCGATACGGTACCGGACAGTCGACACTCGACGGTATCATTCGAGCGACCGATATACTTTTGGCAGGTAAAACTGTTGTTGTTGCCGGATACGGCTGGTGCGGTAAGGGACTTGCTGCACGCGCCAAGGGAATGGGCGCGAATGTGATCGTGACCGAGATCGATCCGGTGAAGGCGCTCGAAGCCGGTATGGATGGTTACTATGTAATGCCGATGATCGATGCCGCTAAGGTAGGCGATCTCTTCTGCACCGTTACCGGAAATGTGGATGTGATCCGCGCAGAGCACTTCAAGGTAATGAAAGACGGTGCGATGGTCTGCAACTCAGGTCATTTTGACGTAGAGATCAACTTGGTAGAACTTCGAGCGCTGTCCGCTGCGGATCCGCTCCGTGTCCGCAATAACGTGCAGGAATATCTGGTAGCAGGGAAGCGCATCTATGTGCTCGCCGAGGGTCGCCTGGTAAACCTGGCCGCTGCCGAAGGGCACCCGGCATCCGTGATGGACATGAGCTTTGCCACACAGGCGCTCGCATCTGCGTGGATGGCTACGCAACCGACTCCGCTTGCGGCCGGTGTGTACGAGGTACCGGACGCTATGGAACAGCGCGTCGCCTCGCTCAAGTTGGCGGCAATGGGTATGCACATGGATACACTGACGGAGAAGCAGACTGAGTATCTCAACTCTTGGCAGCACGGCACATAACCGACGCCCAAATTTGACTCCATTTGCTTCGTTTCGGAGCCTCGGCCTTGCTCTCGCCGTACATTTAGTACGGGTCGAGACAAGGCCATCTCCGCGCCTCGCACCTGGGGCCAAATTTGGGGTCGGGATGGGGGACGGCCGATCTGATTATTTGATGAATTTCACAAGGAATCTCGCGTGAAGTCAAATAAAATGGCATAAATATGGCTCTGTTGAGCCATATAATTCCTTGACTTAGGGGTTGTAAAATGCTACTATCTTGTGGCTGGGGTGACCTGGCAGCGCATGACAACATTTGGTACAGCGGCCGTGACGGGCGCTTTTCTTTTGCACAGTTTTGTTCCGATGGCATTCGCCGCGGAGCGCGACTACGTAGAGGAGACGCCGGCACAGCCTATATATCCATCGTACTCCGTCTCGATGACCGCATATAACGCGGTTCCCGGGCAAACGGACTCGACACCGAATCGAACTTCGATCGGTGCATACACCAATCCGGACATTATTGCGGCTCGCTCTGTCGACCTCGCAGATGAGCTGCCGTATGGAACTGTTATCGAGATCGTGCCTGTC
This sequence comes from Minisyncoccota bacterium, assembly GCA_018061585.1. Lineage (GTDB taxonomy): Bacteria > Patescibacteriota > Minisyncoccia > Phycocordibacterales > UBA2100 > UBA10103. Next base: position 4,744 of record JAGOTU010000029.1, read on the forward strand.
TCCACCTCTACTCCCATTGACCATAAGTGCGGCCGTGAGGTCGTTGAGCATCAGATCGGGCTGCGTGTGATCGCGGACTCCATGAATGCTCGTATGCGCAACAAAGTAGACCTTTTGATGGACATGAGTGACAAGGTCCGGGTGAACGGCAAGGCTATCAATCCTGCGCGCGCATTCGGGGTATGTAAGAACGTGGAGATCCGCGTCGTGGGACGAATCAACACAAAGCAGATGCCAAAGACTCAGGATGAGCTCAAGCTCGCTCTTGAGGCCTCCGAGATACAGCTCGACGATAATCTCGCGATCCGACAGTAGGTGGAAGGCTAAACCTTCCACCTTTTTGAAGAGGCTCCCAGGGGGAGCCGTTTTGCATTAGAGCCCAGCCATGCAAGAGTAAAGTCATGCAAGCAGTACATCTCGCAGACATAGTGACCCCGAAGAAGCTGATGCTGAACGGGGTGTGGTACGGACCAAAGAAGGCGCGCCGCGTTGTGATACTTGTTCACGGCTTGGGCGGGAACATGCTGAACTCTTTCGCCAGCTCAATGGCTGCCGTACTTACCAATTCCGACACGGCAGTCCTCTCTTTCAATAATCGCGGACACGGATTGGTGAGCAAGGCATACAAGGAAGCGCCGAAGAGCACAAAAGGATACGAACGGATAACGGCAGGTTCTGTACACGAAGTATTCGAGGATTGCGTTGACGACATCGATGGCGCAGTGAAATACGCACGTGCGCACGGCGCGAAAGAGGTGTATCTGGCCGGGCACTCCACCGGTTGCCAAAAGTCGGTGTACTGGGCGTACAAGCGAAAGAGTGCGGGGGTGAAGGGGATCATATTGCTCGCACCTATCAGCGACTATGCGGGGATGCGTATGGAGGTCGGAGACAAGGCTATCACTCGTGCGCTTTCTGTCGCACAGAAATTCGTGAAAGCAAAAAAGAAGCATCAGCTACTACCTGCGAATGTGTGGCACTCGATGATCGATGCACAGCGGTTCATCAGCCTGTATTCCAGGAAGGGGAATGAGGAGATCTTCCCGTACTGGGACGAGAAACGAATACCGAAAGCGCTTCGCGCAGTTCGCGTTCCGGTGCTGGTCTTGCTGGCCGAGAATGATGAGTATGCAGACCGGAAGGCGGAGGAATTGCATGACTGGTTCATACGAGAGATCTATTCGGGGGAGGTAGCCATCATTCCAAAGGTCGCTCACAGCTTCTATACCGGTGAAAAAATGGCCGCTTCGCGCATAGCGGCATTCATGAAAGAGCGATACAATTAACACGTCTTTAGTCATGAGTCCGGTGACTGTAAGGGAACCGGGCATTACCATTTGTCATCCAATATATGAATCAGAATAAAGGAATTTGGGTGGGTGTCGTGTCACTCATCGTGCTCGCCGCCCTCGGACTGTGGTGGCTCGCTGCGAGCCGTCCGCTCGGCTTGCTTTCGCAGTTCGGTAGCACGACCACGAACACCGCGGCTGCGACATCAACGGACGGTACCGTAACAACAACTACTAACGGGAATGTGACTGTTAAGAAGGACATGGCCAAGAAGAACCAGGATGTGGCGACGATCGTCCGCGGTCTTTCGACAGGTTCGACATTCAACGGCTATTTCCGTTCGACCGGTGTTGCCGCGACGATCAATCCGAAGTCGCAGTCCAAATACACAGTGTTCGTTCCGACCAACGGCGCGTTCGCTCAGCTCCCGCCGGGAACGGTGAGCGGCATGACCGCGGCCGAGAAGAAGCGACTTATCGAGTACCACGTAGTCTCTGGCCGTGCGGTTGATGTAGACCAGATGACCGCCGGTTCCATCGAGGCGCTCTCACGAGATGCGCTCAACTTTAGCTACGGACCGACGAAGATCCCGATGGTAAACAGTGCGATCGTCATCACCCAGTATGTGGGTAGCAACGGAGTGGTGATAGTGATCGACAATGTACTCCTCCCACCCAAAAAGTAGCGAAACGGGCCAAAACAACCGATTACTTCGTTCCGGAGCCTCAGCCCCGCTCTCGCCGTACGTAAAGTCACGGTCGAGACAGGTCTTTCTCCGCGCCTCGTACTCGGCTGTTTTGATCCCGTTTTTTGTCTATGACCACATGATTTTGGCTGAAAACCGTGTTAGAATCGTCGCGTTATGCCGGAAAACGAGGTGCTTCAGCATGCCCCCGAGGCCGCTCAGACGAGCGGTCAATTTTTAGTTGAACACGCAACTACGAGCGGGCACGTAGCCGAGGCGGCTCACGAGAGCGCTATTCATGTGGCGCTCGCAGCGGAGCGCATCGGGACGTTCATGGGCATTCCGATCACCAATACGCTCATCATGAGCTGGATCGTGATGGGGCTTCTTTTAATCTTCGCTATCGTCGTGCGTTCCAAGCTCTCGCTCATTCCGGGCAAGTTCCAGACATTCGTCGAACTGTTGTTTTCCTATGTATACGACTTTATCGAGACAACGCTCGAAGATGCCAAGTGGACCAGGCGCATCTTTCCGCTCCTTCTCACATTGTTCCTCTTTATTGCGCTCGCGAATCTGATCGAGTTCACACCCGGTATCGGCTCGATCACTATCGATCACGACGGCGAAACGGTGCCGCTCCTGCGCAGTATGAACACCGACCTGAACGTGACACTCGCGCTCACATTTATCGTGATGTTCGCTATCGAATTCGCCGGCATCTTTGCGCTCGGTCTTTTCAAGTACGCGGGCAAGTTCATCAATTTTTCCTCGCCGATCAATTTCGTGGTCGGCATCATCGAATTGGTGTCCGAACTCTCGCGATTCGTGTCGTTCTCGTTCCGACTCTTCGGCAACATCTTCGCAGGCGAGGTCTTGATCGCGGTGGTCGCGTTCTTTGTCCCGTACTTCCTGCCGGCGCCGCTTATGGCGTTCGAGATGTTCGTGGGAATCGTGCAGGGAGCAGTATTCGCACTTTTGACGCTGTTCTTCGTCAAGATGGCGATCGCCGAACCGCACGGGAGCGAGCACTAAGCCCGATCGGGCTTTGGGCGTGCTTCCGTGCGGCTCTGTGATAAAGTGAGCCAAAATTAGTCGTTAAGTAACACAATATGGATGTTGAATCAGCCAAATTGATCGGTATGTCCATCGCCGCTGGTTTGGGCGTTATGGGACCGGGTATCGGTGTAGGACTTATCGGTGGTCGCGCCATGGAGGCAATCGGACGCAATCCGGATGCAGCAGGCAAGATCGTCTCGAACATGATCCTCCCGATCGTTTTCACCGAAGCGCTCGGTATTCTTGCGCTCGTTGTCGCGTTCATTATTAAGTTCGTCTAAGCTGCGCCTCATGGATGGTCTCGTAACAGCATTCGGTCTTGATTGGCGCCTCCTGATAATTCAGGCGGTGAATTTTACCGTGCTTCTCACAGGCCTGACATATTTCCTTTACACGCCGGTCATGCAAATGATCGCAAAGCGTCGGGAGATGGTCGCCGAAGGTGTTCGCTCCGCACAAGAGGCGGATCGCATACTCGCGGATTCTAAAAAGCAGGGTGAGGGGATAGTGGGCGTGGCAGCACGCGAGGCAGAGGGCCTTGTAGCAACGGCGCGCGCACGAGCGGATGAACGCGGACAGGAGATGCTCCGCGAAGCAGAGAAGAAGGCGCATGCGGTTATCGCAGAGGCCAACGCCCGTGCCGAAGAGGCCAAGCGTCTTGCACTTATGGAGAGCGAAAAAGAAATTACCCGCGCTGCGGTTCTTGCTGCAGAAAAGATCCTTCGCAAGGAGGCATAAGAGTATGGAAAAAGCGTACGCACAAGCACTGTGGCAACTCGTATCAAGCGGGATGGACGCCACGGCTGCCGTACATGCGATCCACGACCGCCTCACAAAAGAGGGTCGGGCGATCCTTATGCCGCGGGTAGCGCATGCGTTCTCGCAGATCGCTGAACGTGAGTCCAAAAAGAGTGATTACACGCTGACGGTCGCGCGCGATCAGGATCTTGCGCACGCAAAGAAGGAGGCAGAAAAATTGATCAGCACGTACACGAGTGAGACTGGCGCCGACGGCGCCAACCTGCCTGCGCAGGCAGGCCTCAAGACGCAAGTCGATGATTCTTTGATCGGCGGCTGGCGCCTCGAGGGCAACGAGAGGCTCGTGGACGTGTCTTACAAGAAGCGGTTACTGGATTTATACAATGGCGTCACGAGCGCCTAATTACGTAAGCAACGAAAATTAACAACAGCATATGGACTCATCAACGATTCAGAAGATCATCAAGGAGATCGAGCACCTCGCGCCGAGCGCGCAGGGTGAGCATGTGGGACGCGTGGTCGCAGTGGGCGACGGCGTTGTCGCGATCGACGGACTTTCCAAGTCTGTCATGTCCGAGATCATCGTGTTCGACGAAGAGAAGGGAAAGTCGCTCAAGGATTCTGTTGCGGACTCCACCGAGCTCCTCGGTCTCATCCTGAACCTCGAAGAAGACGGAGTGCGCGCTACGATCCTTGGTGACACATCGCGTGTGTACGAAGGTATGACGGTCAAATCGACCGGCAAGGTGCTTTCTGTGCCGTCAGGTGAATCCCTCCTCGGTCGCGTTGTGAGCGCGCTCGGTGAGCCGATCGACGGCAAAGGACCGTTTACGAACGTGACCATGATGCCGGTCGAGAGACAGGCATACGGGGTTATCGATCGAAAGCATGTTTCAGTTCCGCTACAGACGGGGATCAAAGCCATTGATGCGCTTATTCCGATCGGTCGCGGACAACGTGAACTCATCATCGGCGACCGCAGTACGGGCAAGACAACAGTTGCGATCGACGCGATCATCAACCAAAAGAACGAACCCGAGGACAAACGGCCTATTTGTATCTACGTCGCTATCGGCCAGAAGGAGTCTAAGACGGCTCGCATCGTGCAGCAGTTGCGTGAGGCAGGTGCGCTTGAATACACGATCGTCGTAGATGCTGCGGCGTCTGCGCCGGCTGC
>JAGOTU010000107.1 GCA_018061585.1 Minisyncoccota bacterium
GGGACGTATCGCACGGAGCTCGTTCCCGAGCTCGAAGGATTCTCGGGAACCGAGGAGCGCGCGAAGTGCCTTTCGAGCAAAAGTTCGACCGCAGCGTACCGCGAAGGTGTGGTGCACGGATACATGTCGAGACTAAAGGTCACCCGACCGATGGTCGACATCGCCGTCTTGAAGCGTCGCGAAGGAATGGTACTTCTGGGCGGCAAGCCGACTGATCCTCCCGATCAGTGGCGCTTCCCCGGAGGACTGGTGGATCCGACGGATCCGACGCTCGAATACGCCGCAAAGCGTGAAGCGGGCGAAGAACTGTCGAACATCGAGATCGACGACGTGACCTACATCGGTTCGACGTCGGTCAACGATCGCCGCTATCGCGGCACCGGTGAATACGCGATCACCGCAATGTGTATCGCGAGCTACATCTTCGGTGCTGCGCGACCGGGCGATGACCTCTCGCGAGTTGAGTGGTTTCCGATCGCAAAACTGCCGAAGGTGCTCGTGCCCGAGCACCGGAAGCTCGGCGAGATGCTTTCGAATTACCTATCACGCGCGTAAGCGCACAACAAAGGAGGACGTCATGAACGCCCACATTGGATCTCTGACCGTCGTCGGAACGCCGAACATCATCACGCTGACCGACAGTTACAAGGTCTCGCACTGGAAGCAGTACCCGAAGAACACCACAAGCGTCTACTCGTTCCTCGAGAGCCGCGGCGGCAAGTTCAATGCCGTTACGTTCTTCGGACTGCAGTACTACCTGATGAAGTATCTGGCGGGCGTCGTGGTGAACGAACAGTTCATCAAGAAGGCCCGCCGGCGCTTCGCGGCACATTTCGGCACCGACGCACTGTTCAACGAAGACGGCTGGCGGCGCATCATCGATGTGCACGGCGGTAAATTGCCGCTGCGCATCAAGGCGGTACCGGAAGGAACAACCGTTCCGACCGGCAACGTGCTGATGACGATGGAGAGCACCGACACGGAGCTCGCCTGGGACACCAACTACCTCGAGACATTGCTCTCGATGGTGTGGTATCCGTCGACCGTCGCAACGCAGAGCCGTGAAATGCGCCGGATATTGCTGAAGTACCTGGTACGTACCGGTGATCCGTCGCTCATCGACTTCAAGTTGCATGACTTCGGATTCCGCGGTTCGACCTCGGTCGAAAGCGCAGGCATCGGCGGCGCAGCTCACTTGGTGAACTTTTTGGGCACCGATACGCTCGTCGCGCTGGATGTTGCCGAGGACTACTATGGCGAGGAAAACGCCGGATTCTCTATCCCGGCGGCCGAACACTCCACGATCACATCGTGGGGTCGAAAGAACGAAGCCGAAGCATTCGAAAATATGCTCAGCAAGTTCCCGAGCGGACTCGTCGCCGTTGTGTCCGACAGCTACAACATCTACGAAGCCTGCAAGAAGATCTGGGGCGAAAAGCTCCACGACAAGGTCCTCGCGCGGGACGGCGTGCTCGTCGTACGACCTGACTCCGGCAATCCGCCGGACACGGTCGTCGTCGTTCTGAACATCCTGGGCGACAAGTTCGGCTACACGCTGAACGAGAAGGGCTACAAGGTCTTGAACCCGAAGGTCCGCGTGATCCAGGGCGACGGCATCGATTACGAGATGCTCGACAAGGTCTTGGCGGCGATGGTCATCGCGGGCTGGTCGGCGGATAACGTCGCATTCGGTTCCGGTGGCGGCCTCTTGCAGAAGGTCGATCGCGATACGCAGAAGTTCGCGATCAAGTGCTCGTACATCGAAGTCGACGGCGTTGGCCGCGATGTGATGAAGGACCCGATCACCGACCCGGGCAAGCGCTCGAAGGCCGGACGTCTCGCACTCGTGCGGCATGAAGAATCGTTCAAGACCGTCTCTGAAGACGAGGCCAAGCGCCTCGGCCTCAAGGACGAACTCGTGACCGTATTCGAAGATGGCGAGATTCTCGTCAAGCACAGCTTCGCGGACATTCGTGCCCGCGCAGCACTGTAATTAGTCTGAAACTCCGTTGAATCGTTACCGCGCGTGCTCTGGCACGCGCGGTTCTTTGTTGCACGAATGTTCACGAATCAGCTACTATGCGGCGATGTCACCGCTTCTCATAGTCGTATGGGCTGCCACCGTATCGCTGTTCGCTATTGGTGCGGCCTATTATGCGCGGACCACGAACCGCTCCGACATGATCGTTGCTCTGTATGTGACCCTCGTGATCGCATCGAATCTGGTTGCGTCAAAGATAATCGGGTACGACGTCAGATTCACGACACTGTTCGCACCGGGAGCTACACTCCTGTTCTCGGTCACGTTCCTTCTGACCGATATCGTGAACGAAAAGTTCGGCCGGCGTGAGACACAACGTATGATCTATATCGCAATGTTCGCGCAGATCGCGTTCTTATTGTTCTCGTACATCGTGCTTCGCGCGACACCTGCGCCGTTCTTTGCGGGACAGGCGGCATTTGAATCCGTATTCGCATCTGTCCCCCGCATTGCAGCAGCAGGACTCATTACGTTCCTTATCAGTGAATCGCTCGATGCATATCTGTATCAGTGGTTCCGCCTGAAGACACACGGCCGGAATCTATGGTTGCGAAATGCGTTCAGCTCTATCCCGGCGATGCTCGTCGACAGTGCACTGTTCGTTACACTCGC
>JAGOTU010000001.1 GCA_018061585.1 Minisyncoccota bacterium
CGATTTCCCCTTCACTATACCCCCCCCTATTTGTGCACCCAATTAACCCGAACATATTCTCGCATTTCCCTACGGCTGAAGCCGAGGGACTTCGCTTGAGTTTATCCGTCCGCTTTAGCGGTACGGGAATGTGAGCCGGTCCGGCAAGGGAATGTTTATCTAACTCTTGCATTCCAAGCACTTCGTGGCATAGTGCCGGCGGGACGATGGTCCCGCTCTTTCACTCAAACAACAGGAGCCCAACATGGTTACGACCAGGGGTACTGCTACCAACGTTGAATTCGTGCTCGGCAATGAGCAGATCGATCGCAAAGCCCTCTCCGCCAAGGAGCGGGTCGCGATCGTTCGCGCGATCATTAATGACCTCCCGATCAAATACATGCGCGCCTTCAAATCGCTGAATCAGATTCTGGCTCATGCTGGAACCTATTCACCCGAAAGGTTCGTTCCTTTCGCAATACTCGACCTCCCGATCATTGGAGGTGGCGCGCGGAAGACCACTCGCGTGAGCGATGTGTATCTGTCGTGTTCGGCGATGGAGGGAGACTTTCCAAACGGTCAACTGAGTGCTGATCAGTGGTATCGCGCACCGCGCTTGCCCTCTGATCTGCCGCACGTTCTCGGAGAGCTCGCACCGATCGCCGCAAAGCATTTGCTGCTTGGCCGCAACAAATGTCTGTACCAGCTCGATGTCACGTGGATCCCGAAAGTCACGTGGGAGGAGAAATCCATGAGCAGCACGCCGGAGGAATTCTGGTATGAGCTCGACGCCGTGATGAAACTGAAAATGCTCGACGACAGTGATCTGGAGGGCCTGTTTCAGGAGAACGAGTTCGCCGACGCGACTATCTTCAACCTGAACCAGTCGCTTTCGGAAACGATCAACGACGCCGAGGGGCAGGTGCGCCATCTGGCCAATTGTCGTGCCATGCTGCATGGCCGCATGGAGCGGCTCAGTATGGGGTACTGAGAGCGATCTCGAATCGCACATAATCAAAGGCCGCCCGTTTGCTCGGGCGGCCTTTTCCTTTTATACATATTCTCACATTCTTGAGAATGTGAGAATGTTTTTCGCACTTTGCTATGCATATAGCTGCACCGCCAAATACAAAACCGGGCGCAGAGCGTCCGGTTTGGGGCGGAATCGATTCCGCAAAGATCGTGCCCTAATAGGTCGGGTTCCTCACGCGCCTCACACAACGGCCGTTATGAGTGACATCGTTGAACGGCGCCACACACGCAAGCGTTTGCCTGGATGATGACGAGGCGCTGTAGGTCGCCTTGTAACGACCGTTCGTGCAGCGCACCTTGAGGGCTTCGAGATCATGTCCGCCGGCGCACGACGCAATCGGAATGATTCCGAGATAGCGAAGTGTAACTTCCTCCCGATCCTGATCCTCGGACCAGATCGAAAGGGTGTAGACGGTGTTCGCTGCCACTCGACTGTGCGGCGCGATGCTCAGCATCGCCATCAGGAGCGCGAGTGTTGCCATCACGAGCGAAGCATTCGAGAGCGTAAACAGTTTCCGCATCTGATCGTCCTTTGTGAGTGATTCTGGCTGTTAGTGACTGGCTATATAATACCACATTATTGCAGTATGGTCAATATATGCTACATGGCTTTATACAGCCACACCACAGCCATTTGCCCTGCGTTATATGCATCGCCTTGCGCGCGCTATGCGTCCTATATTTTATATCCCTCGAATCGCTCGATCCGAATCATCGTCGGAGCAACGCCCATCTTGGCGAGTAAGTCGCGCATTGATGCGACAAACGAGTCTCCACCGACAACAAAGAATGCACTCTCCGCATAGTTCGGCGCAGTCTGTCCGATCATATCTGCCGATATTCTCCCCTTCAGTTCACCAGATACCGATTCGCCCGTCATCGTTGGAATGAATCGATAATCAGTGTGCTCTGCGGCGTATGATTCGAATTCGGACAAGAACGGGATACTCGACCGGCTGCGATCGGAATGGATGTGTGTGATATCGAGCGAGCTGTTCTGATGCAAGAGTTCGCGGATAATGCTGCGGAACGGCGTGATCCCTATTCCGCCCGACAACCAGATCTGTGGCCCGGCAGAAGCCTCCCATAATGATCCTGACGGATGGCGCACCATGATCGCATCGTTCGGCTTGAGCGCATAACAAGCGTCCTTAAATTTAGAATTGCGCACGCGCATCGCGAGTACGAGACTCGCCTCGTATGGGGCGCTCGCTATCGTGAATTCTTTCAGCATCTCCGCATGGATTCCCGGGATCGATACCATCGTGTTCTGTCCTGAGGTAAACGCAAAATTTTCCGGACGCTCGATGGTAAGCGCCAGCGTGCTGACCGCTACCATCTCGCGGGAGATGACGCGTGTGCGATGAAAGACGTTCGCAGTCTCTCCGAACACGAACGCTAATTCCGGAGGTAGTCCCATGCGCACATATTATCGTATATCACCGGCCCGCTTACCGCGGGGAATGTGGTACATCACCATCTCGCGATCCTCTCCCCGTCCGTTCTTCTTGTTGAACTCACGATCTACCGTGCCGCCGAGCGATTCCGCTATCTTGCGACTTGATACATTGATCGCAACGACCGGGTACTCCAGGTAATCGTAATTGAGATTCTCATCTGCCCAATTTTTGATAGCTGTTACAGCCTCTCTACCATACGCATTCCCGTGCGCAGATTTCTTTATCCATATACCGAGTTCCGGCGTGCGGGTGTCGAGCGCATGAATCCCGCCGTTGCCTAAAAACTCGCCGTCTTTCAGGATCGCCATAGCAAGATCCGTCCCGGCGGCACGCTCGGCCGTCGTCTTTGCAATGTATTCGTCGGTGTCGGCAATACTTTCGGGCGCCGACGGGAACATGTGCGTGGTGATCTCGGAGGTGAACTCGCGGAATATGTCTTCGCGATACGCAGGGGTAATAGGCACAAGCGTAAGCCGCTCGCTCGTGATGCGAACAGCCTCCAGATCAAGCTTTCCGTGTTCTTCATCAGTCATGGAGCTATCCTAGCACTCCCCCTTTTACAAGCCCATATTCTCACATTCTTGAGAATGTGAGAATGTTTCTATAAAAAACTGCCACCTCGCGTCGTGTCGAGGTGGCATTGTGGTCGGGTATTATCCGTTCTCCAGCGCACTGATCAAGACCTTCCAGATCCTGATCTCGCATTCCTGACCCATGCGGTCCTGCTCCATATATCGTTTGTGTTCCACGCGCTTGTCTGCAGGCAGATCATCAAGAGAGATCGTGGGAATTTCTTCCGCCTCGAGCAGACTCACATGTTCCCGCAGTATCTCGATCACCGAACTAAAATCGGTATCAAGTGAGCGTCTATCTATCTTTGCGATCGCGTCGAAGATCTTGTCGATCCCCCGCCTGTGTTCCTGCGCGTTGAGTATCGCCTGAATGCGGATCTTCTCCGACGATATGGTCGCACGCTCGGCGTGACGACCTAGTTCCACGAACGTATCGCGCGGCTGCTCACCTGCGGCCTCCGCCATATGACGATCGATGTCTGCTGCTTCCTGTGCCATCCGCATTATCTCGTCCTCATCGGGCGGACCATTCAGTTCTGCATGAAGGCGCTGAATACGGCGATTCAAGATGGCGCTCTGTGCGTTGAGTAGCGTCGTGATCGTGATGAGGGCTGCGTACTTGGTATCCGCGATGCGGGGTAGCGACCATTTCATCGTCTGATTCCTTCTCCAACTCTATCTTGTCGCACTATATCCACGACAATATCGCAGTCAACCAGTCAATATTCAAAAAGCCGCGGTGCTTGGCACCGCGGCTTTGTATTGGAAGGAGCGTGTTCGTATCGCTATGCTGCTTGTTCGGCCGTCGCGCGGCGAGGCGCATAGAGGTCGATGCGGACCTGCGTCATGCGCCGGATCCACTCGCGGATGTGCTCGCGAAACGGCAGGTACAGGTACCGCAGCTCGCGGACTTCCATCACGAACATGATGTCGTCGGCAAGCAGCGCACGAAGTCGCATTTCATTGTGCTCGCCAAGGAGGATGATCGGCGTCGTCGCTTGCACCAACACGCCGCCCTCGTGGTAGCCCGTGCACCACACGTCCGTGGACAGGCCGCCCTCGAGCGCATCCTGTTCTGCCTGGGTCCAATCGCCCCCGGTGCGATACAGGATCGTCACCATTTGCTCATCGTCTTTTCCGGTAGACATTGCCTTCTCCCGCTGTCAGTCGATCAATTGTGATACCATCGGTACTATGCCATGTTTCGGCTACAGGTCAAATGAGTCTGGACTACGTCGTAGTCGCCCACCACTTCAGTTCGCCCGTCTTGTGATGTTCCAGCACACCCCGCGCGACAGTTCCAATCGCATCAGTGCGTTCCGCACATTCCTGTAATACAGGGAGCGCCTCGTCAGTCTTTTTGCCCATCAATTGTCGGGCCGCCATAAACCTCACAGCAGCATCCTCATTCGAGAGCTTGGGAACAAGCAGACGAAGCTTAGGGTCGCGCTGCTGAATTTCGAGGAAGTCGATCGAAATGCGTTCGAAGCGAGCATCAGCCTCCCGCTTATCCTTTGCCATAAAATGCGCGATCACATTCTTGTCGTACCCAGCCATGAGCGCGTCGTCGGTCTGGGCGCGATGCCTGGATTCCCGCACGATTGCCGCAGACAAAATGCCGAACATCGCAACTGACGCGAGTGCGCCGACCGCACAGAGCCCGAGCAATATATACACATTCATCATCGTGTCGGATTCCAGCGTTGTCTGTGTGAATCGCGCGTATTCGAGGCCGTCATTGTATAGATTTGCGGCGGTCAGCATGCCAAAAAAGGTAGGAAATATGTACGACGGCAGCCATCCGAAATATTTCCACAGGTACCGACCAAAAATGATGATCACAAGCACATCGAGCACCATGCTCAAGTAGCTAAGCGGCGACCCAATCGCATACAGCGCATATTGCTCTTCGATAGCTGCGATAACATACGAGATTCCGAACGCTACATAAAAAGATTCGCGTTCATAGCGAAGTGTAAGGAACAGACGGTCCAGCTGTTTCCACATGGCTATTTCTCATTGCCCCAGCTCCAGCGCGGCTCCTCGCCGTATGCATAGCAGAACCGAATGAATCCCATCGTCAGGAACGTGATCGGCAGAACGAAAGTGAACGCGATCTCCCGCGGCGGTGAATTCTCGTCGATCGTGAGTGCGAATGCGATGACGGCAACGATATATGCCGCCAGAACCAGCCATCCCTGCCATGTAGCCGGCTCCCATCCCCAGCCGAACCGCCGCCGCTTGAACCAGATCTCTTTGCCGTTTTGATCCGCCATATGCACCCACGATACCACCCCTCCTGCGCGCACGCATGAATAATTGACAGTAGGCAGATAGTATTGCACTATACCAACTGCACAAGCCACAAGGGAGCACTCAATGTTTGGCCAACGAGCCTGTATACCCATGATCCGTGAGCATGCCGAGATATTCAGGAATATCCTGCGCGACCTCAGCCTGCACCGGACATTGCGGCCCGGCGGCATCTACATCCCCAAGGATCTGGATACCGAGTCCGACATCGATGAGCTGCTGCGGAAGTACGTCCTCGGTGACCCAGACGGCGAGTTCATGATCGACGGCTTTGGCATCGATGGCCACGAAGCTGTGATCACATTCGGCAACGTGTCGTTCATGTCCGGCGGCGGCGCATCGCTCCGATATTCAGTCGTCGGCGTCAGCGTGGACTTTCTGCGCGAGAACATGGTCTTTATGAGCTGATTCCGGCTCATCCCAACCTCAAGCTCGGCATTCGTGCCGAGCTTTTCGTTTGCAGATAGTTACTACAAACAAAAGGACCGGGCATTGTTGCCCGGTCAGGAATGTACTGTTCAATTTCTCGCTTCGGACATATCAGCCGACGACGACGCCCGTGGCTGTCGCACCACCTTGTGAGCGCTTGATGGCTCCGTAGTCGAATATGAACGGCTTCGCCTCGCCGTGCTCCACATCGTGGAACTGGATCTCTCCGAACACTTCGGTGAGAGCGGCGCGAATCGCGCTACCGATCTTCGAGAACTTGGTCGTGTCGCCCTCGGCAATGACATTGCCCGGGGTGATCCAGAGACGGGTCACGCCTTCCGTACCGCTGAGCTTTTGCACGAACCGCGCGACCTCCTCGCTTTCGAGGCGCGCACGACGAATGTCGGATTCGCGAAGACCGTTGGTCTTCGCGCCCATCCCCATCGTCGTATATGCGTTGCTCTGCATCGGTATCAGCACGAGCGGCGCGACGCACAGGAACGACAGGCAAACCTTTGCCGCGCCGCCCTCGCCTCTGCCCATACTGCTCTCGATGGTTCCGGTTACGATCGTCGGTATCTGGCGTCCGGTCATTCGATTCTCCCGAGTTCGGAGCGCGGGAACTGCTCCCGCCCTCATTACCGACTCCACCCTACCCCGCCTCATCAAAATCCGCCATATTATCGACATTCGGAAATCTGTGCTCGTATTCTGCAAACAAAAAGCGCCTCGTCATAGAGGCGCTTTTCAAGTTTTGAAGAACAGTCCAGTACATCAGGCCGCCACGAACTTGCGTTGATACCGACGAGCGCAGAGTACGAACATCATTGCCTGCATTACGGCGAAGTAGATGGGCACCAAGGCGCCGGTCACTGTCCATGCCGGGATCGCAGCGACCCCGAACAATCCGCCAAGGAGGAACATCCCCCATGCAAACATCGACTCGGTCCGAGGATTCTTGATTAGCGGCACCACGATGGCGTACGTACCTACCGAAAACGAGAATATCGTCAGGTAGATGGCGTAATCCGGGTTTCTGTTGATCGCCCAGACCGCGATCGCAGCAACGACGGAAGCGAGGCAGAGTGTGTCGCGCCTGCACCAATCACTGAATGCATCTCGCAGACTCCCTGATTCACCACGAAGTTTCGCGATGAGCAGACTCTTGCGAACACACAGACCGATGAGGATCAAAGCACCGACGATGTACGGAACCATCTGCCACGATATCTCACCCTTAGTGACCATTACCGCGAAGATCACGATGTCGGTCAGTACCCAGCACACGAAGCCCGAAACCGTCGGACGCGTATCGTGTACTCCGCCGACCTTCCATGTCTCGATGAAATACGGTATGAACGCGAGCGCGGAAATGACGACAGACAAGATAACGTAGACAAGCTTCTGATCTTCGCCCATAGGCGACTCCTCTCATTGAACCGATGTCTATTACCTGACAGTATTATACCTCAAGACCACGCATTTGTACATATGTCAAGAGGGGCTCAACAGAGCCTTTCTGTCGATCCACAAAAGAAATACGGCGCGATCAAATGACCGCGCCGCGACTAGTCGGAATCGTTATTTCCAGCGCCGCATGAGCGGTCCGTGGGTGCCATAGAGCGGATCTGCGAGCGGCAGCTTCACGAGCGGCAGATACTTGAGTGCCGTGTTGTAATCGCTCTTCGTTTGCCGTTTCAGATCCCACTTCTGACCGTAGGGATACAATCCGGCGACCGTGAAGCGATGATCGCCATTGATCCGCCTGTGCGCGACGCCGGCAGGAATCGCGACCGCGTCTCCCGCGCTCAATCGGATCTCCTTGCCACCACTGCCGCCGAAACGGATCTCTGCGGAGCCCGAGAGCACGATCAGCATTTCATGCGCAGTACTGTGGTAATGCGTGTAGCGGTACACCGCATTGCTCTCGACCCAGTCAGCACGCCAACGGTTCGTGCTCGCGATAGACGCAAGCGCTTGCTTTGCTGTGTGCTCGGTCTCGTTGATGAACAGAACCGCATTGCGGTAGACAACCACCGGAAGTGCCGAGTTCGGTACAACACCGTTGTCGCCGAACAAATATCCCGCAACAGTGACCTCGTTGGATATCTTGATCATGACCACTCTCCCTTAAATCTGCTGACACCCTACCCCGCCTCATCAAAATCCGCCATATTTTCACATTCAGAAGTATGTGAGAATGTTTCCATAAAGAATGGCCGCTCGGATGAGCGGCCATGTGATCGCGATCGTCAGGTACTTGATCAAGTCTCGTGCAGTTCAGCGTTGAGCATCGTCTTGTTCTTGCGCCGTAGCATTTTCACCGCGCCGCACTTGCTGTCACGAATGAAGAGCATTTCATTCTGTCCGGAAAGCGTTTCTGCTTTCACGAAACTCCCGTCCTCGAGCTGCACCGGCATGCCTGCAGTTACATAGAGTCCGGCTTCCACGGTGCAGTAGTCACCGAGCGTGATCCCGACGCCAGAGTTCGCTCCAATGAGGCACTTCTTGCCGACAGTGATCACCTCTTTGCCACCTCCTGACATCGTTCCCATGATCGATGCGCCACCGCCGATATCCGTCCCTTCTTTCACGAACACGCCCGCCGACACACGACCTTCGATCATGTTGGGTCCTTCGCAACCGGCATTGAAGTTGACGAACCCTTCGTGCATCACGACCGTGCCCTCGCCAAGATGTGCGCCGAGTCGTACGCGACTTGCGTCGGCAATTCGGACCTTGGACGGGGCCACGTAATCCAGCATTCGCGGGAACTTGTCCCGCGCATGGATCATGAGCGGGTGCCTTGTGTACCCGGC
Organism: Minisyncoccota bacterium; assembly: GCA_018061585.1. Classification (GTDB taxonomy): domain Bacteria; phylum Patescibacteriota; class Minisyncoccia; order Phycocordibacterales; family UBA2100; genus UBA10103. Next base: position 8,605 of record JAGOTU010000001.1, read on the forward strand.
TTGGATCTGACGCGACATCAGGTCTTCTTCGGCGATCGGCCCTTCGTTGGACCAGATATTGTTCGGCAGATTGTCGAACACACCGTCGAGCTTGATACCATGCGGCTTCACGAGCCGATGACTCAAAAGATGCAGACGAAGATACGCATCCGGCACCGTAAGGCTGCCGCGATCCGTCTCCCCCGCCCCGATGAACGTGACCACACACACCTTGTTACCCGACATCGCGCCATCGCCCGCACGACGAATCAGTGTTGCGCGGATGTTTCGGATGATGTCGATGTTCGGATGCGGCGCGGCGTCGTCCGCCAGCCAGTCAAAGTGGGTCAGAATATCCGTAAGCATTTTTACGCCCACATCCGGATACACGATGTTCCCGGTCTTGTAGCCAAGCACCGCCGCGAGTACTGCAGCCGTGCCGTGATTGGTCCCGTAGTTCGGATGCGGATACAAAGTGTCCAACGTCCTTCCTTCGCTGCTTTTGGTGGCGAGTCCGACACCAAAGGCAAGCGGACGTGCGTACACCCCCTTGGCTTCGAATCCCGTCACGAACGCATCGAATGCAGCTTTTGTCGCTATCTTGGCCATCAATTTCCTCCCAGAACAAGCCGCGAGAAACAATACTCCTCGCCCCATTTCAGTCAATCAGGCCCTTATAACAAAAGACCCCGCGAACGGGGTCTTTTGCAACATACGGAATGTTTACTTTGTCTTGGCTTTTGTAGCCTTCTTTGCCTTTGGAGTTTTCACTGCCTTCTCAACCGCTTCTGCAAGGTCTTCGGTTACCTCGATCGGCGCTGCAGCATCCGCTTTCGGAGCACTCATAGATTCGATCGCACTCACCAGACGATCCAGCTTTGAGTTCAGGATCTCGAGCTGCTTCAGCACAGGTCCGTTGTCGGTCTTCGGGAACTCTGCACGGGTCGTCGCTGCAGGACCGAATTCACGCTTCGGGAAGCGATCATTCGACTGGAACCGGTCGCCTGCACGTCCACGGGTATCGGTGTCGCCTGTTTTAACGAAGCAGTTCCGGCAGAATACCGGCTTGCCGTTGACCGGACGAAACGGTACTTCGCACTCATTTCCGCACTTGCTGCAGATCGCCTTGTGGAGGGTCGTGGAACGATCGTCGCCACGTGAATCACTTCGGTCTGCCCAGTTCTTCTTTGGGAAGCCCGGCTTTCCGCCCTGTCCGCCGAATGACGGCTTACCGCCTGTAAATCGCTTCGGTCCCCCGCCGCGTCCTTTGAAATCTGCCATATGGGAGGAGTCTGTCAGACTATTGACAAAATAGCAAGGAAATTGCCAAATCGGCGTTTTTCATCCTGTGTACAAAAAATCGACGCGGCCACTGATGGTCGCGTCGAATAGTGGTAACTGATCACCCTCGGATCAGTGGACAGTGAGAACTCCCTCGCTGTAGAGCGCTTGGACGAATTCCGTACGGTCGTCATTGTACTCAATCATCTTCTTTTTGATCTCGAGACCGGAAAGCGTCCCGTGCCGGGTGTTCGGCCGGTGGAGCGCATCGTACACATCGGCCATCGAGAGGATGCGTCCGTGCCTGTAGATCAGATCCTGTGTCGCATTCGCAAAATTATGCAGCGGACGCGGCATGCGTTTTGGATAGCCGTTGGCCTGGAATCGATGATGCCAGAGCATGATCCCGCCGGAAAAATCGAACCGGCCGCGGATCATGCGGTACCCGTCGACCACGTGCCTGCGCACGAGCCGTTCGTCCTCGCGCGTCCAGCCGTCGACCTTGCCGAGCACTTCGATCGGCACCTGCACTTTGCCGATGTCGTGAAGCGCCCCCGCGAACAAGAGCGCCCGCTCATCGAGCCCTCCCCAGAGCCGTCCCATTCCGCGCGCAATGATCGCAACGCGAAGTGAATGCATGTAGTGAGCGCGGTAGACCGGATGCTTGTCGCGAAGCGGGCCCATCATAACGAGGGCGTCGTTCACGTCTTCCGGTTTTGCTCCATCCTTGGCACAGAGCGCCTCGAAGGTGTCGAGTAGTTCCTGTTCGGTCGCTGTTTGCAGTCCCATGTGGCGTCCTCCTGCGCCGACAATGATACAGAACTCAGCGCGTGTCAAACGAATTCGCAGACAGAACGGCCGCTGGTTCCGGCACGTTTGTAAGCGCCCGTGCCGCATTCTTTCGTGACAACGTCTGTGACTGCCACGGTAAAACTTTCCGTACTTGCTGCGCTCGCTTCTGGAGATTCTCTGTAATGAGGGTCGTACTTGCCGTGTCCACGATCGCCGCTGCCCGAATGAGTTCCGGCACTGCATCTTCGGAAAGCGTAGTGATGTGTTCCACGTCGATCTTCCCTGTTGCCTCGTAGCGGGCGATGTTCTTGGATGCGATATATGCATCCGGATTCAAGAGGTTCATCGCGGCGACGAACAGCGCCACGGACAGGAACGTGCGCAGCGCGAATGTTTCGTTGCGGATATCGATGAATATTTTATAAAGCAGTGACACGAACGTGATCGCAAGCAGGATCACGAACGCATGACTATACAATCTGAGCGTCGTAAATCCGTACACCGATTCGTATAAATAGATCTTGTAGAACGATGAGGTCATCACCAAGAGCACAAGTGTAACCAAAGATGCACTCAAACTCTTGAATGCCGGCGAGTGCGCTGCACCGCGGTCGATGAACTGCTCGGTGATCATGAGCACCAGCCATGCGAGCACACACACCACATTGAGTTCAAAGAATCCTCGTCGTGCATATTCCGCATACGTGAGCCCTTGGGATGCGATGTAGTCGGTTCCTCCAAAAAAGTATGATGCCTGCACCGCGACGAATGCAGCGAACACTGCGGTCACCGAACCGAGCAATATCATCACCTCGATAGTGCCCAGCTTTTTGACCGACGTCGCGAACATGTCGCTCACGGTCGAGTGCGCCCCCATCGCATACGAGTAGGCACCGATTAGCATTGCAGCTACGCCGATATCGATGAGAATACGGATCGGATATTCCGAATCAAAGAACGGTGTATTGAAGAGTGCGGTAAAGAAACGTTCGAATGTAGGGTCGGCCGAGGCGAACAATGCAAGCAGAATAACGACCACGGGGAGCGCCATCGCGATCCCGCGAATGATCTGTATCGCACTCTCACGATTCTTGGGCTTACCGGCCGCCATAACTCCGGAGACCGACTTCAGCATAGGATCCAAATACTGGATCGGCGGGAATACGAGTCTCAGATAATCGATGACACTCATGCTCGTGATACTCGCGCGCACATTCACTTCTGCGATCAGAAGTGCGAGTCCGATTACTGCACCGATATTAAGCACGATCAACAGTTCGTTGGCACGCACGCCCACCATCGCCGCAAAAAATAGTGCGCCCACAAGCAGGAGCGCCACATCAGTGCGGAGCTTCTTGGCCTGAATAATGGTGACCGCGGCATATGCGAGCACCATCGAAAGTATAAAAAGACTGAATCCGATACCAGGAACCTTTTCCCAGAGCAGGTAGTCGAACAGAAATCCGAGGATGAGTGAGAGACCGACGATCGCAGCCGCCGACTTGAGGGGCAATGGAGGATTCGTACCCATATAAATCCAACCTATCACAGCACTACAGCGGGGCAACCAGGCCAAAAAAAGATGCCCGGCGTTGCCGGGCATCAAAATAAGCAATCAGTCTTTACGCAGCGAGCGCCGCTTTCGCCATAGCGGCATTGCTCCATTCGGGCAAATGCGTCACGTCCTCGACGATCCAGCCGTCAGGCATGCTGATCACTTCGGAGAGGTCGTTCATCTCGACCTCGAGCTTCACGATGCCGAGCGATTTCCACGGTTCGGACTTGTAGATATCCACTTCGAAGGTGCGGTCTGCAAATGGAAACCGATACCGTGTCTTCAGTATCGTCCGTCGCGTGGGATCAGCATCCCCCAGAAACTCCTCATACTGCTCAAGCGTGAGCGGCGGATATTTCGGCTCCGTCACGCTGCCCACCACTCCCGTGTCAGACTTGTGCGTGTAGTGATACGACGTCTCACCTTCGAGCGTTTCCGAACGAACGCGACGAGCACCGGTGTCGACGCCATGCGGATTCAGATACGTCTGCACGATTTCGATCATTGCCGCGTCACGCGGAATGAACGCCATCGTGAAGTTCTTGATGAGGAACCTTCGTTCGTTCTCGAGCGGTATCGGCATATGCAGAACCCTTCCTAATGCGCGCTTGGCGCGTTGCATTTTCGTCTTGAAGTCAGTCGAATTATCGATGACCGACAAGTGCGGATGTCCACGCCATGCGTGGCGCGAAGCCGTATCGAGCACACGCGCCTGTTCGATCCCCTCTGTCCTCGTCGTGCTGTTCTCCAGCGACTCCTGCGTGTAGAACGCTTCGGCACCGTCTGCTGCTGTGACCAGATGAATCACCATCAGGTACCCCAGCATCAACTGTACTCGATTCGTCCCGCGCTCGTGTAGCAATTGCGCGAACATTTCTTCGCCGCAATATGCTTCGCAATCCGGAGCGCCGCGGTCCACCAAGAGCACGGCCTTCTGGATCCCGCTCTTGAGTATGACCGCTTTGTATCTGCGGATGCGCGCCTCATTCGCTCGGAGTACGCGCCGCTGGAATGCTTCGATACCGAGGTCCCACGGAGTTACTCCCGCATTGATCAGTATTGTTGCCGCTTCGGGTACTACGATCGCAATGATCCCAAACCGCAGGAGCCACTCGATGACCTCCTTCATAAACGATGATTTCCCCGCACACGGGCCGCCACTTATGGCTATCAACGGTATGTACATTCGCATCTCCCTCAGAGATCACACCTGCCGCGATACTACCAAATACCATACGCGCCGCCATACAAGCAAAAAACGCGCCGGGTGGCGCGTTGTACGGATCGAATCGGCTTCGATGCGGTCGGATTGTCAGATCCAGAATCGGCGTCCGCGATACTCGAACGCTGGGATCCAGAACAGCTTCTGAAATCGTGCGGGCGGCGTGGGCCGCTCTGGTCGCCGAGCGACAGCGTTGTGCTCGGCGAGCGACGACTGTGACCTCAGGTCGTCGACCTTTTCGACAGCCGGCTTCGCTTTGCGTTCCTTTCCGACTCCCTTCTCGTACATCTGCCCGAACCCGACGATCGTGATAAGCGCCGCTCCGAATACCAACACCTTCATACTCGACCTCCCCTGCTGCATAGAACCGATCGATTCTCCCGTTCCACGATGTCACGAGAGGAAAGATGCGTCAACGCACGAGTTACGGCGAGATCAAGACCGGGTTATCAGTTTCCGGATGTACCGAATGATCATCCGGGTCCGGCAATGGTCCGATCCATGTTCCGTAATAGTAGATCGTGTCCTCGTCCTTGGCATCGATCACAACTGTACCCGTTCCGTCAGGATCAGGGACGGTCGTTTCGTGAAATGTTTGGAATGAGCCGGGGTCAGCGCCGGGAATGACGGCGACTGTACCCGTGCAGTTGCCGGTAGCATCACACGTTGTCGTTATGACATACACGTTCTCGTCGTCTTTCGCGTAGGTCGGACTGAGCACCTGAAACGATCCGGGGTCTGCTCCCTGCAGCACTGTGATCTCGGAGCCGCTGAAAAAATACACGTTCTGCGAGTCTATATAGAATGCCGGCATCGTTCCCCCGCCGGAGGAGTTCGATTTTCTACCGGACTCAAGTTCACCGGTGATCGGCACTTTGTGAAAGGTCTTTGCGTCCGCGATGTCGGCTTTGATGTAGCGATATGTTTCGTTACCGTTCTCATCCACCCCGGCACTCATCCGGAAATAGAAATTTCCCTCCGATTGAAAAAAATTCTCGTCGAACGATACGTATGATTGCGCTCGCGTTTGCTCACCGCTCGTCTCTTCGGTTTGTGCGGGCATTACAGGGACAGGATCGGCAAGCTCCTTGGTGCTGAACGTACCGACGAATGAATAACCTATATATAGAACGACCGCCCCGCCCACAAGCGCGACGACAACAGGAATACCTACTCCTCCCCTCTCGGACCAATTACGACGCATACAAAAAGTATAGCGTGCGCGACGCCGGGTTTGGCGCGGCCGTACGCATCTGTGTGCGTAGCGAATATCGCCACATAACAATGGCGGCGCAACTCATCGTTGCGCCGCCTATTCTCGAAGAGCACGGATCTCAGATCTTGCCGTTCTGCGAGCGAATGTACGCCGCGATCGCCATGTCGTAGTGCGCACACATGTTGTACGCGGCATGCATGAGCTTTCTACGGAACGCGAGCGTCGTGCCGCCGTTCATCACGATCTGTGCAATGATCTCCTTGTACTGCTCCGGCGAGGTCACGACCGCGACATAGTCGTGGTTCTTGGCCGCAGCACGGATCATCGCAGGGCCGCCGATGTCGATGTTCTCGACGGCGGTATCCCAGGTCGTGCCCGGCTTCGCTACCGTCTTTTCGAACGGATACAGGTTCCCGACCAGAAGATCGATTGGTCGTATGCCAAGCTCCCGTGCACGCGCAACGTCATCTCTGTTGTCGCGGCGGTACAGAAGTCCGCCGTGAACCAAGGGATGCAGGGTCTTCAGTCGTCCATCGAAGCATTCCGGAAAACGGGTCACGTCCGCAACGTCGGTGACCTGAATCTTCCCATCGCGGAGCATCGTTGCTGTTCCGCCGGTCGACCAGATGTCGACGCCGCGGTTGGCAAAAAAATCCATGAACGGTAGCAGGTCGCTCTTGTCGGAGACAGACACGAGGACCCGATTGACGGGAACAACGTGTTCGGATGGCTGCATCGCACACTCTCCCTTGTTTGACAATCGTTCTTAACCGCTGGCAGCCTACACTGCCTCGTATCAGATTTCCAGCATAGTTCGACCCCGGCACGCATGCGCGCCGGGGTCGTGATCTGTCATGCCGCTTCTTGCCACGGCACAAAGAGCTGATCAAATTGCTTAAAGTCCATGTTGGCGAGCTCACCGGGACCGAAGTCCTGCATGCGCTTACCGCCATACTTGTTGAACTGATGCGTGTGCAGAAAGTCGATGAACGCAACCATGGACTGTCTACCGGTCCGGATCGTTTCATCATTGGCGACAACACGATGACACAGTCCCTTGAGCTTGCACTGCGAGCGATGCTGCAGATTCATGCTGGGAAAGATAATGGTGTGATCGTGATCGACCGGCCACTCGTGCCACGATCCGTCGTGACCGAAGTACTGTCCGCCCTGCGCGCTCTCGTAGAGATGCAGAGTGAATCCGCCGCGATCGACGTGCTCTGCAGCCATGATCGGTCTCCCGGGACGATAGTTCAGGAACCGGAACGTCCATTCGTGTCCCGATTCCGCAACGTCACTGGCAAAGCCCGGCATATCGTATTCATTCTCGCAATCGCGCGCGAATTGCACAACGTGCGGCATCACTGCATCGATCAACACATCGACGGCATGCACGAATCTGACGGCTGCGCGGTCCTGCACGGTGTCAGCTTGCACGAGCAGTGCGGGCATGTTGCGCTTGATCAGATGGAAGAGCTCTTTGTCGTCGCTCTTGGGTCCATCATCCTTGCGCAACATGTAGCCGTGGTCCTTGATGCGATCGCCGCCCGAGAGCTTTGCTTTCTCGTCGTACGGAAGATCACAGAAGCGTTTCCACGCAACCATCGCGTCTTCCACCTGTCGACGCAACTGCGTCGGATACTGCAGCGTGACGAATCCGTCGGTTCTTAGCTTGGCGACCTGCATCGCTACTCTCCATGTATTGAGACCTTTGCCTGTCCCGATGGTAGCAGGAGCATTGGGGCGCTATCCCCACCTTGAATTCTCGGGAGTTTGTGGCCTAATGCGTCCGCGTTAAAAATAATGACCGCTCGCAGTTCGCGAGCGGTCATGTATCGTTCCTACCTGATGTGAATCTATCCCCACTCAATTGTGGAGAACGGTTTATCGCTGGTGCGATACACCACGGCACCGCAACCTTTCACTTCGTTTCCGATGCGTCGACTCGCACGCTTGATGAGCCACCACGGCAGCTCTGCGGCCTGCGCTGTAAAGCCGTTAACGCTCCACACCGACCACAATGCGATCACGAGCCCGCTTCCGCCCTCGTCGCCTTTCGTCGACGTGTGTTCGGATTTTGTGACCACCGCGCCCGCCTGCCATACTTTTTCGTAATAGCCGGCGCGACGAAGCTCCTCGATCCAGATACCGTCGGCCTTTCTGCTCATCGCGAGCTTTTTCTCTGTGATCTCGCCTTCGTTTCGAACTGCCTGTCCCGGACCCGGGAACGGATGCCGGGAAAGCAATACTTCCGGGACACTGATCTCGCGCCCTATGTCACGTGCGCTGTCTTTCACGCAATCGACAAGCGGGAGAAGCTCGGGAAGGTAAAATCCCAGGTTCGTATTGTGATGCAATTTGATCACAGATTTACGCGCCCCGGAGTCGTGCCCGCCACCGCTTTCGGAGATGTCGGTGTAAAGGGTGCCTTGGCAGATATGGGTCGCACCGATCCTCTTGGCAATCGCTTCGAGGATTGGCTTATACACACTGCGCATGGCAATACGTTTCCCACGCATATCTTCGATACCTTTGAACGCTTCCAAGAATTCGGTAGTCGCGTCCACGATCTCGAGCGTGAGCCACTCCTGATCGCGGAAGTATTTCAGCACGAACTCTTCGTCGTCCGGACGATCGATGCCGCGTATGTATACCGCATGCACCTTGCCTTTGCCGAGCTTCGCTTTTTTGAGCAGATACGCACACACCGACGAGTCAGAACCGCCAGATAGCGCGAGCAGTACCGTGCCGTCGCCGACGGTCTGTCGAATTTCCCGGATCTTACGATGCGCAACGCTTTTTACCGGATATCGATTCTTGGCTTTGCAGATCCTGAACACGAAGTTCGAGAATATGTTCGGGCCGTGGATCGTTTCGGATACCTCCGGATGGAACTGCACACCGTACAGTATCCGCTGGAACTCACCGGCGGCCATCACACGATGACATTCACCCGTCGGGCGAAAGCCGTCGCTGCGGATCTTGGCGATCTCGCTGATCTCGTCGCCATGACTCTGCAGTACAGTCATATTCCGGGGACATCCGACAAATAGCGCGCTCCGCTCTCGCACCATGTCGTGAACACCGAATTGGTGATCGCCGGTTTTCACCTGCAAGCCGATCCATTTGGCCCACATTTGAAAGCTGAGACAGATTCCGAGGTACGGGACACGGTTGTCCAGACACCACGCGAAGATCGCATCATCGAACGGCGGCGGCTCCGTATCAACTGAGCCGGGTCCGCCGGACCCGATAATGCCCGTCGGTTTGAGGGCAGCGACATCCGCGACCCTGACCGTGGCCGGATCCGCCACAAGGCAGAACACGCCGAGCTTTGCGATCTGCTGATAGATCAGGTGATCGGTTTGACTGCCCATGGCGAAAAGCAGAAAGACCTCCTTCGTACGGCGAACTTTCATTTCTTCGGCAATAGCGGCCAGTGCGTCCGGAGTAGCTTTTTTGAAGGTGTCGAGCATTTCGATGACTCCTTGTAGAACAAAAAATGCAGCCGTATGGCTGCCTCCTGCCGCGCACAATACGCGCCCGTACGCAGGGCGCAATATTTACAAAGTGTTCAATATGGCGAGTACTTCGGTGATGCTCACGGGCTTTGTGAGGTGGTAATTGAAACCCGAAACGATCGCCTCTGATTTGTCGGAATCCTGTCCGTATCCGGTAAGTGCGATGAGTATAGGCTGCTTGCCCCCATGTGACCGGATCTTGCGGGCAACCTCGTGCCCCGACATATCCGGCAAACCAATATCAAGAAGCACCACCTGCGGCATAAAATCATGCAGTGCAACGAGCGCACTTTTACCATCGTGCGCCGTCTGCACCATGTGTCCATGGTGCGCGAGAAGCCGCTCCATGCCGATGGCCGCCGCTTCGTTGTCGTCGACAACAAGAATGCGCTTCGTGCCTGTAGCGGTGAGTGTGTTCACGGCCGGTGTCGCGGTAACAGTTGCCGGCACCGGAACGATCGGTAGCAGAATTGTGAATGTGCTGCCTCTCCCCTCGCCTAAGCTATGTGCCGTGATCGTGCCGCCATGCATCTCCACTATCTGACGCGAAAGGAAGAGGCCGATGCCGATACCGGCGGCGCGAGAAGACGCAAGTGATAGTTGCTGGAACGGCGAAAAGATCTCTTCAAGACGTTCGGGTGGAATACCCACACCGCTGTCCTTGATCGCGATCACTAAATTGTGCCCGTCTACGGTGGCAAGGACTTCTACCTCGGTACCCTCGGGGGAATATTTGGAGGAATTATTGAGCAAGTTACCGATCACCTGCTCCATACGGAGCGAGTCGACGAACAACGGCACCGGCTCGCTGGGTAGCCACACACGAATAGTCTGCATTTTATGTGCACGCAATAACTCCGTCGCGTTGACCGAATGGTCAATGATCTCTTTCAGATCCGCACGCTCGGGTACAACATCGAATTTCCGCTCGGTAATGCGCGCAACATCCAAGAGGTCGTCGAGCAAGCGGCGCATACCGAATGTCTGTTGCTCTGCACGTGCGATCATCGCTGTGGATTGCCCTACCGTGACCTCCATCTTGAGGACTTCGAGCGTACTGACGACCGTCGCGAGCGGATTGCGAAGTTCATGTGCGAGGATCGCAATGAACTCATTCTTTGCACTATCGTTCGCAGCAAGCTGTTTTGTGATCTCTTCCAGTTCAGAGACTTTTGTATTGAGATGTAGTTCAGCCTGACGACGCTCTTCTGCAAGTACAAAGAACTGCAAGAATATCGGAGCCAACAAAATGATGAACAATTCGTCGGCGAATATTTGCCGTGCGAGCGGCGTGTCGCCGGGGCTTGCTACGATGCTCCCAAGGATACCCAATACAGAGAGGATCATAAGCGCACTCGTGTTCATACGAGCGTCGAAACGGAATGCGATCCAGATATGTGTGATGCAGAGGAGGAAGATAAAGGCGAAGACAAGTGAAGGGATACTTATCCAAAACAGCGCATAGATAGAAAGTATTAGCAGTCCAAACGCCGCGACCGCTTCCGCGCGTTGATTGCGCTTGATCGGCCACGAGCGAGCGGAAGACCAGGCGGTTATAAATGGGGTGAAAATTACGATCCCGAAGACCCCGCCGGCCCACGTGCGACTGAAGTTGAGCCACGCACTGTCCCGAAGCGTATCAAAGTAGACCTGTCCGACCGTGCTTATTATCGGGGCGATCGCGGCGATCACGAATGAGAATCCGACGATCGTAACCACATCCCTCGTTCGTTGGACACTGCCGTCGGAGCCCGTGCTCAGCAGGATCCATGCACCGATGAGCGGCTGCACTGTGTGCCCGACTGTCGAGAACGCCAGGTTCGTAAGCGGTACATCAATGCTCAGTGTTAGGATGGACCCGACATGAGCGAGCGCTATAGGTACCCACATACGATTCCCCTTCAGGAGTACGGCAGCGATCGCAATCCCGGCTGGAGCCCAGATAAGGGCCGGGGAGGTATCCAGCGTATAGAGGATGTATTGAGCAAGTTTTGCGGTTGCAAAATAGCCGAGAAATACTACGACGTCGGCTTTCCATTCGCGGTCGGTGATCGTGCGGAGCACGCGGGAGAGGGGTCCATGTGCGGCTGTGCGCTGCATATGTTTAGAAATCGCATAATACACGTTTGGTCACGGGATTCTAGATGTCGCAACGCAGCCGGACGGGCCCTAGAAATTCTCAAAAAAATCCGTATAATCCTGTGCACAGAGAGGAATACAGAGGGCCCTATCGTCTATCGGTTAGGACACATCCTTCTCAAGGATGGAAGCGGAGTTCGACTCTCCGTAGGGTCAAAGCAAAAGCATTGGAGACTGCAAAAGCAGTCTCTTTTGCTTTGACCCTACGGAGGAAGGGGTCGGGAAACCTGTCTGGTTTCCCGTGGAGGAAGGTTGGGAAAACCGTGGGTTTCCCAGGCCGTAAGGGTCAACCAAATATTTCCGAACGGCGGCGAGGAAATTATTGTGGCTCACATAAAAACGCAGTGTCAGCTTCCATAGAGTGTCCCAGTCCGTAAGGGTCAAAGATAATATTCGACGACCGCGAAATAGTATGCGTCGCCGAATCGAATGCGTTGATATACATGATGAGTCAGTGAGGAGTTCGCGGCCGGCGTGACGCAAACAAACAGCCCCGAGCATTGCTCGGGGCCTTGTTTCGAAGGAACAGATCGTCAGATTGCTTTGTACTCGGGGTTACTGTTCCAGAGCCCTTTGTTGGCGACATGGGCAATGATGCCTGCTTGGGTCACGAAGCTGTGCTCTTCAAAATCGTGAGCGCAGCTTGCGATGACGCTCCGTGCGGCATCGACAACGTTCTCCGGCGAGAAATCGGCAACAAGCTCGCCGACCATAAGTCTCCCTTTCGGCAGGTTCAACACATCTTCGGGCGTCGAGTTTTCGGTGACTTTCATCGAGATCATGGAATTCCCCTTCGGTCTGGAACACGTGAGCAGGGTCAATGGTCGCTACGCTGCGCCGACAAACGGAAGTTTTTTCCGCAATACCTTGAGCGCTTCAACGGAATCAAAGAACAGATCTGCGACAGTGTCCGCCGACACCTTGAGGAACGATGTGCCCGTGACCACGATCACGCACTCGTCGCCCTCGACTTCGATGTTCCAGCCGGACTCTGTATAGACGGACCGAGCCATTCGACGCACATCCGATTGCAGCGCCTCCGTGAGATCGCGCACTTCGTTCGGAACGAACCACCGCGCAATGCGTTCGATCATACCGCGCTTCACCTCGTCGGTGAGCTCGCCATGTGACGTGATGCGCATACGCGCACCCTCCTTTTGTGTCGCAGCAATTGCGCGAAGCGACATCGGGATCGCAATGCCGAGCGCGGTGCTCATCAGTTTCTCCTTGTACGGCACGACCTTGAACGCCATGCCGACAACGAATGGCAGCGGCGCAGCGATGGCTGCGAGCACCGCCTTGATCAAGTCGTCACTCGGAACGTATTCGCTCACGTAGTACCTCCCCTGTATGAATTTTTAACCGCCGATACTATGTAACAGATTCCTTATCTTGTAAAGTGACTGCTATTCCCCCTTCTCGGGCTTGAGCGCAGAGAACTCATCGATGAATTTCATAAATATCTTGCCGTAACGCGAGAGCTTGTGGTGCACATCACGGCCCTCGTGCACCTTTTCGATAAGGCCCGCAAGCGCGAGCCGACGGGTATGTTCGGATACGGTCTTGATGTTCGCTTTGAGGCCGTCTGCGATCGCGACGAGCGACATGCCCGGACTCTTGCGTATAAGGAACAGGATCCGAATGCGTGTGTGATTCGCGACACCTTTGAAGTGCCGTTCCAGCTTCTTGGGGCCTTTAGTTGCGAGCGCCATCCGTACATATTCTCACATTCTTGAGAATATGAGAATGTTCTCGACAAAAAAATGGCGGTCGCTACACATGAGCGTCCGCCGCATTTATTGCAAGCGATGGAAAGAACGTGCGCACCGTCTCTTCCGCTATCAACTCCGCATTCTCTGTGTGTTCCCATAGATCATGGAAGTGGTTCGCATGATTGCGGATGTGTCGAACGGCGTTCGGATGTTTCGTTCCCCACCACACAAGCCCGTCGCTCAGTCCCTGAAAGCTGAGCACCGGCGCACTCACACATTTCGCGTGGAAGATGTGCGTGCAGATCCCAAAGAAGAACCTGTGCGGAGCATGCACTGTAGTAATGCCGACCACCCGCGATCGATACATAAGCGACTGCATCGCGCATGCGAGTACACCACCCAGGCTATGTCCGACTATCAACAGGTCTTCGCCGTCGTCGTATTTTTCCGCAATCCGTTTTGTAAATGACCGGAATCTTCCGATCTCGCGCAACTTACATCCCGGCTCGGTCTCCACGTGGAACGTGGCCTCCGGTAGTCGTTTCTCGAATGCCGCACGGATCTGGTCCCAAATCAATTCAGGATCGGTCATGAGGCCGCTCACCATGAGTATCTTCATTACTATTCCCTTCACCTCAAAGCTGCGGGGTTTATCCCATGCATTGAACCCCCGGTCAACGCACACGGGCCTCGAATGTCGTAGAATGGGGCATGCTCGATGCGCTGCGCCAGTACGTTCTCCCAATTCTGTTCGCCACTCTTGTCCTCCTGGGCTTTTCTGCCTATGGGGCGCAGAAAGCCACGGTCGTCGCGTTCGAGCGGCCTGTGCCTACCTACGAACAGGTGGTGGAGAAAGAAGTCCTCATGTCGAACCCTGACGAACTCCTGCCGGATCTGGTGCCCATGCCGGCAACGGATCTAAAAATTGCCGAGGCAGAGAACGGAGACCTCCGTCTTCTGTTCAGCACTACGTATCTCAATCAGGGTCGCGGCACACTTGAGCTTCGTGCCGACCCGAAAACAGCGGGCGTACGCGCGGATATCGATCGCGATGTCTTGCAGCGCATCTATTTCAAGGACGGCGGTTCCCGCGATAAGGTCGTCGGGAACTTTTTGTGGCATCAGACGCATCTGCACTACCACTATCAGGATTTCATCGTGTACGATCTCGCCGTTGAGGGCGGCGAGAATCTGGAGGACCTCAGCGGAATCCTCCAGAAATCAACATTTTGTTTGCGAGACATCAGCCGAATACTCTCGCCAGTCGAGGGAAAAAAGGAAGAGGCCACATACAAGATCTGCGGTAAGGAATTGCAAGGAGTTTCTGTCGGCTGGGGGGATACGTACTATTTCGATTATCCGGATCAGGCGCTCAATATCGAGAGTCTACCGTCAGGTACATATCGCCTCACCTTTATTGCCAATCCCGAGCGTCGCCTGGATGAGCTCGCATACTCCAATAACACAAGCTACGTGATCTTCAATTACGACCGCGAGAAACGCACGGTAGAGGTCACCAAGGAGTTCCCTGAGAACCTGCCCGAGATAGAGCATGTGCACTTGGACGACCCGTTCGGCTTGTAGCATACTCTCCCCATGACAAAAATATTCATTGCGCTGATCGGGTTCGTTCTTCTTATTTACGGCGCACTCGTTCTCATCTCCCCGAGCGAGACACCGGCCACCACCGATCCGGGTTCTGCGACCACAACAACGACGGGAAGCACGCCCGTTGCGGAGCCGGTCGTGATAGCCGACGAACTCGCGATCCCGTGGGACATCGCGTTCTTGCAAGACGGCTCGTACTTAGTCACTGAGCGTCCGGGAGACGTGCTACACATCTCATCAAACGGGAGTACAACTCGTATAAAGATCTCCACGGGCGTTGCCGGTGAAGGAGGGCTCCTGGGCCTGGTATTACACCCGGATTATGCGCGAAACCATTTTGTATATGTGTATATGTCCGAAAAAGCGGGAACCATCACATCAAATCGTGTAGTTCGATACACCTACGAGGATGAAAAACTTGACTCCGCAAAAGAGATCATCAAGGGTATCCCGGGCGCGCTGTATCATGACGGCGGTCGCATGGAATTCGGACCGGACGGAAAACTCTATATAACGACGGGAGACGCGACACGAGGCGCGCTCGCGCAAGACAAGTCATCGCTCGCCGGTAAGATACTACGATTGAATGACGATGGAACTATTCCCTCAGACAACCCGTTCGACACTGCAGTGTATTCCTACGGTCATCGAAATCCGCAAGGTCTCGCATGGGATGAGAGTGGTCAGCTTTGGGAAACCGAACACGGACCGACCGGTGAGGCCGGAAAATGCTGCCGTGACGAGATCAACAAGATCGTCAAAGGCGGCAACTACGGCTGGCCGACGATCATCGGTGATGAGAAAGCTGAGGGGCTCATCAGTCCCGCATGGCACTCGGGAGACGACACGTGGGCACCGGCGAGCCTTGTATATCATGACGGCGCATTGTATTTCGGAGGACTCATCGGTACGTCTGTATACAAAGCCACCCTCTCTGATGGAGCGATCAAGTCACTCGACTCATATACCGACGGGGAGTACGGACGAATTCGCACGATCCGCAAAGGACCCGACAGTATGTTCTACATTACGACAAGTAACACTGACGGCCGCGGACGGTCGCTCCCCCACGATGACCGGATCATTCGCTTCGACCCGCGATCATTCGAATAGCGCCTAGCGCTCCTTCCACTCGCTATCCATTCGCACAAGTAGTTCGTCGGCGCGCATTGGTTCCGCCATTATCTCGAGCACAGTTCTTTCCATTCGCATACTCTGCGAGCCCTTAACGAGAACGACGTCGCCGGGCTTGAGGTCACGTTCCAACTCTTTCCCCGCGCGTTCTGCCTCGTCCATTTCGTACTGCATGATCTTTGCATCTTTCATTCCGGCGTCGAGCGCGCTTTCTGCAACGAGACGCGAACGGAATCCGACAGTGCGGAGCATGTCTGCGGTCTCGGCAACGCGCTCCCCTACATGCTTATGCGCCTCAGATGAATAGCGGCCGAGTTCAAGCATGTCGCCGAGTACAGCGATCTTTCGTTTGCCTTTGACCATTTTCAGGGTGTCCAGTGCGGCAAGAACTGCTGTGGGAGACGAGTTGTAGGTGTCATCAATGATGACCGTGCCCTTGATACCCGGTAGAACACGAACGCGCCCTGGGGGCGGATCCCACTTGGAAATTGCGGCGGCTGCAACATCGGTATCGATACCGATCACTTCTGCAACTGCGAGCGCCGCAGTTGCTGCATAGACGCGTGGGCGCCCGAGTGCGTGGTGTACGATCATCGGAACGGTCTCCCCTTTACGCATTATTTTGAACTGCATACCATTCGGCATGTCATTCTCATACAATATTTCCTCGCCGAACGCAGCGTAAGAATTCTGTTGATCGAATCCGTATGTGAGTGACGTACCGCGAAAAGAATTCTGCAGCATACGCATTCGCGCTTCGTCGCCGTTGAGTATCAGCGTGCCGCCCGGTTTCAGGTGATCAGCGAGTTCGCGCTTTTCCTTGAGGACTTCGCCCGGAGAATTAAAATACTCTACGTGTACCGGAATATCAGGAACGCCGGTTATGACTGAGATGTCAGGTCGCAACCACACAGCGATACGGCGAATGTCTCCCGGACGGTCGGCGCCGACCTCAAGCACGAGCCATTTCGGATACGTGCGCGCAAAAATTACAAAAAACCCCTGCACCATATTGCTCAGCCACTTCCACGGGTCATTCCAGCCGGTCTCGAGCCCGAGGATAGTGAGCGGTACACCGAATTCACTATTGAAGCTCTTTGCACTTTTGCGCACATGCAGCTCTCCCGAAAGAGCCGCATAAATAGCGTCCTTTGTCGTGGTCTTACCTACGGAGCCCGTAACAGCGACGATCGATGGCTTATGACGAAGCAGTACCGCTCGTGCCTCGAGCGTGAGTATATAGACAACGACAGACCTGAGAAACGCGACCATAATGGTGTCTATCCTACCAGATTTTTTACGGAGCATCGCGCATTCAAACCGATCCAATCGGTTTGAATGCGCAGGAAAAGGGTCGGAAAAACGTAGTTTTTCCGTGTAGGAGAGCAGTGAGCGAAGCGAGCGTTGAGAACCGTGGGTTCTCAAAAGGTGATGAATTCTGGCCAGGCCAGAATTCATCACCTGTCTGGTGGGATATCGTAGTAATTGATCAAAAATTTTGCGAGATCATCGAACGGCTGCGCGAGTGTGGCAGACGCGAACTCCGCACCATGCGGCTCTACCGTGAACAGGAAGACGATCAGCTTCGGATCCTGTGCCGGGAAGTAGCCGAAGAACGAGTGGAGGAATCTGTCCTCGTAATACCCTCGTCCGGGAACGGCGATCTGAGCCGTACCTGTTTTTGCTGCGATGGAATAGTGCTCCATCTTGTATTTGCCGTTCAACAGTGCCTCGTCGAACACGGTCGTGAGCATTTCGCTCACCGTACGCGCCGTCTCAGATTTTAAGACCTGAATCGACGACGATGCTGCGATCTCGCGCGTAATGCCGCTTTCGTAGCGGACAGCGGTGACGACGTGCGGATTCGGAAGCATCCCGCCGTTGGCGAGGGCTGATAGCGCTCGCGTCATGGCAATGGGAGAAACAGATACCCCCTGACCGAACGAAGCGGCGGCGTAATTCACGTCAGGCGACCGGCCCTCACCAAGTGTGGAAATATCTCCCGTAACTTCGTTCGGCAGGTCGATGCCGGTCTTTGAACCGAACCCGAATGCTCGCATGTAGTCTGTGAATACCGGGTGCGTCATTTTGTCCGTGATGAACGTGACTCCAAGGTTCAACGACTGATTCAAGACCTCCTGCATCGGGACCGTGTGTCTTGCTTTGCGATCGTAATTACAGATCGTCTTGGTGCTGCGCTCGATGCAACCGGCGTCGTAATAGGTCGTCGCGGGAGTGATAGCACCGGAATCTATTCCGACAGCAACCGTGATGGGTTTCATAATAGAGCCGAGTTCATAGCGACCCTCTACGAGAGGATTCCCGAATACGGACGGGTCGTCCACAGTATTGTACGAATTCGGGTCGAATCCCGGCCGCATACCGAGTGCACGTATCTCCCCCGTGCGCGGATCCATGACTATCCCTCCTGCAATTTTTGGAGAGTATGTCGACATGACCCCGTCGAGCACCTTTTCTAGTTCCGCCTGAGCCGCCGGTTCGATCGACGTGATGATGTCACCCTGCCGGCCTTCAGTATCACGACTGAGTAGTGCACCGACATTCGCAAAGATCTCTGCGAATGGATTCACATACAGCCCCGTCGTCGTTTCGATCAGTGTTGATTCGAACTGTCGTTCAAGTCCGTATACCCCGACCCGCTTATCGCCCTTGAATCCCACGAACCCGACCGCCTGTGCGGCCAGATGTCCGCCGGGATATGTTCGCCATTGATCTTGAACCAAGAGAACTCCCTTGATCTTGAGCGCGCGTATCTTTTTTGCCGCGTCGTCGCTCACGCGAAACGCGATCTCTTCATACGGATCGTCTACACGCTTGATACTTGTGTCATAGCGCTCCCTGTCGATCTTAGTGATCGCATTCATGGATTCGTATGCCCGCTCCGGGTCTGCAATATCGCCGGGCGTTATGGCTATTCGATACCCTGACTGCATCACTGCCGCTGCAACGAGTGCACCGTCCTTGGTCGTAAAGTAAATGTTGCCGCGATTGAGCGTATCGGGACTTTGTTCCACGTATTGTGCCGTCGCGCTACGCCGATATGCCTCACCGCGTGCTATTTGTAATACATAGAGCCGTGCCACCAAGAGCACTGCGATACCAATGAAAAAAACGCCGATCAGGCGTGTACGAAATGCGATGTTAGATCTCATAGAGCGCCCCGCTAAATAGCATTGCGCTCTATTGTATCAGCCGTTTCAGCTGCCGCTGTAGCACCCGGGCGGTACACGTAGTCTGTATCTGATAGCTCCGAAAGACCGAGGCTCGAACCCGTTTGTGGGGTTACCGCTGCAGAAAGTTGAAAGTACTGTTTCTCAAGTGACGCAATGGAACTCTGGAGCGAAACACTAGAGCGCGAGGCTTCTTTGCGGGCGATGATATTGAGGACAGATGCGCCGACAAAATACAGATACCCGCACAAGATGACACCGAGCAATGCAAAAAGCACGCGGAATGCGACCCGTTCGAATGAGTACTCGACCGTCAATGCTTGAATGTGTTTGTTCATATTTTTTCTATAACGCGTAATTTGGCACTGCGTGAACGAGGGTTTTCTTTTACCTCCCCCTCGCTTGGCGTTATGGGCCGGCGAGTGATCAGGTTGCCCTGACCGTCGCGTGCCCATTCCGCAAAACGATGCTTTACGATCCTGTCCTCTGAGCTGTGGAACGAGATGATGGCGAGCCTTCCTCCAGCTTTCAGGAGCGACCACGCGGCTTCCATTCCCGCCTTCAATGCGCCGAACTCGTCGTTGACCGCTATACGCAAGGCCTGAAACGACTTCGTGGCCGGATGGATCTTGCCGTGACGATACGCAGCCGGTACGGCTGCACGTATGATCTCTGCGAGCTGACGAGCGGTCTGTATGCGGGAATTCGCGCGTTCGCGAACAATACGCTCCGCAATACGCCTGGAATATCGCTCCTCGCCGAATCCGAACAAAATGTCGCTGATCGATTCTTCTGACCAGTCATTGACGATGGTTTCCGCCGTTAGTGTCGCGTTCTTGGAATACGACATTGATAGCGGTTCATCGGTCTGGAACGAGAATCCCCGTCCGGCACTTAGTTGGAATTGTGACCATCCGAGATCGAACAGCACTTTGTCTACCTCCTGAATGCGCACACTTGCGAGCGCATTCTTGAGATTCCGGAAGTTGTCGTTGATCAGGAGCACGGTCGGCCCGTCGCCGGTAAGGGGGACGGGCGAACCATTGTCTCCGGGAGCCTGGGCATCCGCCAACATATCGCGAGCGCGGCTGACGGCATCTGAATCGGCGTCGACTCCTATCAGGGTGCCGCCTGTGCCTAGCTGCTTAGCGATTGCGAGCGCATGTCCCGCGCCCCCAAGCGTGCCGTCTACGACGACATCGTTCTTTCTCAACGAAAGCTGTTCCACTGCCTCGTGTAAAAGAACTGTTCGATGCCCATCTGAGGTTCGAGCAACAGATGATGACGGCATCGAGTTGCTGGAGGATTGTGAGCGTCGCGTGCGCATGACTATCAAAATTCCTCCAGCAGCTCGAAGCCACCGATTAGAGAGCGCCGATCTCACCGAGTTTCTCGGCAAGAGCATCGGCCTGCTTCTCAATACGGGCTTTGTAGGTGTTCCAGCGTGTCGCGTCCCAGATCTCGACTCGATCTGACACTCCGGCGAAAACAACGTCTTTCTTCAATCCCGCGAACTGCACCTGGTGCATCGGGATGAGAATACGTCCCGCAGCGTCGACTTCGACCTCTGCGGCACCGGAAAGAATGAAGCGGTTGAATCCTCGTGTATCGGCCTGTGCAAAAGAAAGTTCCTGGAGCTTCGCAGCTACCTTTTCCCATTCTTTGCGCGAGTAAACGAACAAGCAGTTATCGAGTCCGCGCGTCATCACGACTTTTTTGCCGAGATCAGTGCGAAAGGATTTGGGAAGCGAAATTCGCTTCTTTTCATCCAGACTGTGTTCGTATTCGCCGATATACATAGGGTTTCAGACACTCATTCCGCGGAAGTGACCAGCAACTAGACTATCCGCTGGTTTCCCACTTTTTCCCACTGAATAAGAGTATATACCACTATACCCCACTGCATCACAGTTATCCACACGGTACTGCATAGGAAAACCGCGCCCCGGGCGCGGTTTTTCCCTCCGTATCAGCGCCGGATCAGGCTTCGACCAGATCCATCTCTCGGATGTGTTCCTGCACGATGTCAGGAAGCTGTTCGGCCAACCAATTTGCCATATCGATCTCGTCTTTGAGAATGTCGGCACAAACCGAGGCCGTCTCTGTATCGTCCAATGCTTCGGCTGCTGCGATGATCGCCGTATATGATGCGATCTCAAAATGCTCTGCCGCGTAGGATGCCATGGCGTTCTTTACCAGACTGTCATGCGGCAAGCTTGCCATCACCCCTTTGGCGGCGTTGGCCATTTGCATCAGGATATCTTTTCCGCCTGACGCGTCTGTCTTGTGGCGCTTGAGACACCCTTCGACCTTGGTCGCATGAGAGCGAGTCTCTTGTAAGTGATCTTTTAGCCGCGCCTGTATATCAGGCTTGTCCTCGGTCTCCGCAACCTGCTTCTCGAGAGTCGTGATCAGACCCATTTCCATTGCGTGCGCATCACGAAGCCACGCAAGATACATATTTTTTTGTTCTTCGTTCATACGATTATTTATTACCAATAATGATCGATGCAGTATGTAAATGTGCGCGTGATATGAATATGAAAACGCAACAGTATAAACCGCGCGAAGCGCGAGGTTAGCGCATTGCAACACGCGATCGTCTACAGTGTCTTTAGGAATTCACTACGAACCGCAGCGTAGTACTCGGCGCGCTCTTTGCAGAGTTCATTGAATTCGTCCGGGCTTCCGTCGAATTCCTGCACATCAAGGAGATCATCTCGTAGTTCGAGCAGCTCCTGAGAGGACACTTCCTGGTCTGATGACTCGAGTCGCTCGATCTCTGCCTGAATTGCTGTCTCCAGATTCGTCTTTCGTTCTTCAATTGATGCCTCGGCAAAGCGCGAGGAGTCCCATAACTCGATACGGTGACCGAGTAATGCCAGAGTCTCTCTATCAATGGGATCGATCTTTTTTGATTCTCGCGGCTTCTCTATCATAGCGAAATGGTAACAGATGTATCTCTCCACAGAAATAGCCGGGTACAGGCGTTTGTATGTCCGGAAAATAAAGTCAGCCAACACTTCGTGTTGTCCTCGTTATTTTTTGTGGACCTACGGGGAGTCGAACCCCGACCTGTTCCATGCCATGGAACCGTTCTACCGCTATACTATAGGCCCGTTCGCTCTGCATCCTATCAAATACACGGGTCGATTCAAAAGCTGTGCGCACAACCCTTAATTGACGTCATCATTCATGACGTCTACACTCGAACGACTACTCGAATAGATGTATATATTTTCATGCAACGAAACAGTTACCGGATCGTGACCGCTGTACTTGTGACGTCTGTCATTACCACTCTAGTGTGGCTCATTCTACCGGCAACGCCTGCCGCTGCGCTCGGTGAGAACAATAGTGAACTGGATATTACATTTATTAGCCAGGGGTATTCGGATTTCGGCATCTTTCATTCGGATGTGCAGCGCTTTACCGAACATCTGCTCGCGATCGAACCTTTCAAAAGCCGAACTTCCCAGATCACGGTGCGTTCCGTCGACAATACGATAGACCTCATCTGCGGCACTGCGGGTTCCGTACCGGAATGTAATCAGGCCAATGCGATCGCGGCGGTCGAGGCGAGTGGCACACCCTACGACAAGATAGTCGTACTGTGGAACAGTCCGCAGAATTCGGGAGGACGTGCGAAAACAACAGTCGCAACCGTGTATAACGGCGCCGACGGACACAAGACCTTTGTCCACGAGTTCGGTCACCTGCTCGGCCAAATGCGCGATGAATACACTGCCATACAGGGATCAGGTGCCATGTCCGGCTCATATGAAGGCAACTGCTATATGGGTTTGCCGCCAGCCTCCGCATGGCAGAGCGTGGCGTTGCGTGACTACGGTATGGGGTGCATCTTCGCCAACTGGGCGCGGCCCTCGAAGAACAGTATTATGTTCAACCCGTACACCTCGACGTACTTTGACGTTGTGTCTCAGAGCATGCTCAATCAACAGTTCGACCTCTATGCGGGACCGTACTCTGACACGATTGCGCCGTCCGTAACTATTGTCGACCCTGTCGCGTCGTCGACAGTCTCCGGAAGAGTCACTATCACGTCGGCGATCTCAGATAACTCTGGCATCGTACGGGCGGAGCTTTGGAAAGACGGCGTTCACTACACGACCGGATACGATGCGCCCTTCAGCTTTACGTGGGACCCTGCGCTCAATGACCATTCGTCACATACTTTCCAAGTTCGTGCGTACGACGTTGCGGGCAATAGCGGGATCTCGGAGACTGTCACAGTGAACATAGACGGCGGTGTGGCCGATACCGAAAAACCGATGGTGTACATGGTATCCCCCGGCAATGGTGCAGTGGTCTACGGCACGAGCAGCATACAGCTCTACGTGACCGACAATTCAGAATCCTTGGGGACAGCGTACTTCTATGTCGATGGATCTCTGGTCGGCACCGATACCACCGCACCGTTTACCTTTAGCTGGGCGACGACGAATTACGCACAAGGATCGCACATGCTGCACGCATTCGCATATGATCTGGCCGGCAACTATGGGGTCACATCTCCCGTGACAGTGACAGTGGATAATGTCGCTCCGACTATCACGCTCACAAACCCGGTGAACGGCGCCGTGCTTTCGGGAACTACCACAATGCAGGCCGTCGCGTCAGACGATCCCGGTCCGCTCTCGCGAGTTGAATTCGTACTCGATGGAAATGGTGTCGCCATCGATACGATCGCCCCGTATGAATTCCAATGGGATACCAAGACAGTGCTGAACGGTCAACATACGCTGTTCGCGCGAGCGTACGATGCTGCGCGATACACCGACACCGCTCTCGTGACCGTGACCGTACAGAACAATCCGCCTGATACAACGAATCCAACGGTCTCGATCTCGTCCCCGACGCAAGGCGCAACGATCCAGGGCACATCGACCGTGACAGTCGCCGCGAGCGACAATATAGCCGTCACCAAGGTAGAGCTCTATCGAGACGGCGTACTGAGCGATACGGATCTCTCGTCGCCGTTCAGTTTCTTGTGGGATACAAAAACTGTGATGAACGGCGTTCATTCACTTGTCGCCAAGGCGTTCGACGCTGCCGGCAATACTGCTTCGAGCACCTCTCGCTCGGTAACGGTAAGTAATCCCGACACCACCCCGCCCTCCGTTACCATAAGCGCGCCCCTGAACGGCGCGACCGTGCCGAGGCGCACGAATGTGACGATCCAAGCGACAGCGTCGGACAACGTCGCCATACAAAAAGTGCAGTTCTACGTCGGAACGACGCTCAAATGCACCGACACGACGCTACCGTATTCATGCGTGTGGAAAACGCCGTCGACCCAAGGCGCGCAAACGCTCAAGGCTACTGCAACTGATACATCCAACAATACAAAAACGACGCAGATCTCTGTGAACGTCAATTAGCGTAGGGCGATCAGATCGCCTGCGGATCCTCTATGGTCGGTGGCGTTGCCAAGCACTGACTTAGTCTGTCGGACTGGGTCCATCCGCACTTGCCGTCGGCCTGAACCTCACACGACGCTTCCCGGTAGCATGCATACTCGGGTCGGAATTCACATGTGGATACCCCGCCGCCTGCGGCAGCCTCTTCTGCAGATATGCAGAGCTGCATAGAGCATCCGGAGATCGCGCAACCATTCGCCACAATACCTGTTTGCGGAGGCGGCATCTGAACCGACTGTGTGTCATTGGAAAATGTGCGGCCATCAGGTGTCGCACACTGCTCGGGATACGACTCCATGATCGGATACCCCGCCTCTTTGCATTCCTGGAAGGTGGCTATGGCGTACATCCTTTGTTGGCTCGCGATGTTCGAAAGTGACAGCAGAAGCCCTGCTATAAGAGCGAGCACGACCGCAACGCCGATAAGAGTCGCTATGCTTGACTGTTTTTTAGTGGCTTCGTTTTCCATGCTCATATTGTATCAAACGCATACAGTGACATGTACTTACATCTATCGGGCCGCCGGGGAGCGGCGTGACTCACTAAACTCGCAAGCTCGTTAAGTGGTCACTGCCCTGGCTCGCGGTCGCTGCGCGACATCGCTCCGCCTTTCGATCCCCGACGCATAGCACGCAGGTGCTATGCTTCGACGTCATTCACTTCGTTCATGTCGGGCCGCCGGGGATCGAACCCGGTCTACATGACCCCCAGCCATGCGTACTACCGGTATACTACGGCCCGTAGTGAGCAGTAATATTAAAGCTTGCTTCAATATTATGCGAATGCCCGGGCCGCACGAATGTTGGGCCCGTTTGGCGACAAGATATTTTGTCGGGCTGATTGGGTGAGGAGCGAGTTTGCGTAGCTCCGCAAGACCCGTCTACACGCTTGCAATGAAATCTTTTTGTCGGGCTGCTGGGAATCGAACCCAGTCTACACGCACCCGAAGCGTGCGTACTACCGGTATACTACAGCCCGGCAAAAAGACTCCATGCAATGCTTTGCCGACTTGCCCGGCAAAAAACCTCATCGCTCGAGTATCCTAACAAAGAAAATAACGGTTGAAAAATAACGAGTGTGCACCATTCAGGATTCGAACCTGAGACCTTTCGAATGTGAATCGAACGCTCTAACCAACTGAGCTAATGGTGCGTTCGGAGAATAATACTGTATGCGTCCCCCAGCGCAAAAGTCAGCGTTTCGCTTGACCTTGACTTTATACTGATAGTGTGGCTATATAGCGTTCTATGGTAATCGTACCCACCTGGATGCGCGTTGCGCTGGCCTCGGGCATTTGCTTTGCCGCAGGTGCTATTTCTGCGCTATATATGACACCCCAGTCTCTCGGCTGGTTCGACTCTTTGGATCGCCCGGTCTTCTTTGCGATGCCGCTACCGGTCATCTTTTTCGTCCTTGTAGTTTCCTACGCACTCATGTCATTGGCATCGAGTCTTATGTGGATACATGATCCGAAACCGTGGGACTTCCGCGGGTGGATGCCTCTCTTTTTTACGCACCTATTAATGCAGATGGGGTGGCTCATCCTATTGTTCGCCTACAATGTCGTATTCTTGTCGATGCTCATCGCATTTGTGCTTGCCACATACGTATTCATCCTTACTGCCGCGGCCTGGCAGCGACACAAGATCGCCTTCTGGCTTTTGCTCGCATACCTAGCCTGGACGCTGTACGCGCTCGGCATGAATATCGCGATCTGGACGTTGAACTAAACTACATGTGGACCTGGGGGGAATCGGCGTGACTCACTAAGCGGCGAAAGGAATCGGTCAAGCGCTCGGTTTTGCGTCGTCACGCAATACCTCCGCCTGACCACGCTCGGGCATCCCCATCTACTGATGGGTCCCCAGCCCTCGCCTTCGATTCCCCCAAACCCCTACAAAAATATAGTCGCCCACCGCTTCGCGATGTCCTCGTTATTTTTGTGGACCTGGGGGGAATCGAACCCCCGCCTCCGCAATGCGAATGCGGTGTAATACCACTTTACTACAGGCCCTTGGTGGAAAATTTTATACCACCAATGCTAAAAAGAAAACTCCGCTTTCGCGGAGTTTTCTTTCACTTGATCAGCTATTTTATATTGACGATCTTGTACTTCTGCTGGCCTTTGGGGGTCTCAAAAGTGAATGTGTCCCCTTTCTTCTTTTCCATAAGCGCGCTTCCGAGCGGTGAGAGGTGCGAGATCTTTCGCTCCTGCATATTTGCTTCCGCCGAACCCACGATCTCGTAGGTATGCTCGTCCTTTTCGCCCTGTTTCTGGATGGTGACGAAGTTACCGAGAGAAACCGTGTTGCCTTTGGTGTGCTCGATGATGCGTGCGTGCGATAGCTGTTCCTCGATCACGCGAATGCGATCTTCGGTCGCAGCCTGCAGATTGCGGGCCTCCTCGTATTCGGCGTTCTCAGAAAGATCGCCAAGCGAACGGGCGTATTCCAACTGCTCCGCGATCTCGCGGCGTCGGACGGTCTTAAGATGTTCCAGCTCAGTCGTCAGTTCGTCGAACTTCTCCTTGCTCAAATAGTTTGTTTCGTCTGCCATATATTGGATTGCGCGCATTATACAGTAGAACCCGTCACCCACAATGTGGGAAACTTTTTGCACCCTTAGTCAATGTACTCCGGATGCTCCCGTACGAGCCAATAAAAGAACGGCTGCAGGCCCGGTGCAGCACCGGAATTCGTACCGGCCGGTGCCTTTTCGAGCACAACAGCGTATGCATATTTCGGATTATCTGCCGGCCAGTACCCTACAGACCACGAGTTCATGTACTCGTTATTCGACCCGAGCTGTGCAGTGCCGGTCTTTGCAGCGATCTTGATACCCGCAATATTGAGCGACTTCACCGTGGCATCGTGTCTGTCAGAAACGACTGCCATGCGCATTCCTTCCCGGGCGACCTTAAAGTAGGCCTCGGGAATGTCGATCTTACGGAATTCCGGCGTCGACGATGCGATGAGTTGCGGCTTTAAAAGCTTGCCGCTGTTGGCGATCGCGGCCGTGAATCGCACGGCTTGCAGCGGAGTGATCTGGAATCCGAACTGACCGATCGATGTATGGTATGTGTTTCCGATACGCCACGGATCATCCGCGCCGAATATCTTTTCCTTCCACTCAGGAGTAGGAATGATCCCCTCGACCTCCCCCTTTAGGTCGATACCTGTTCGCTCCGACATTCCAAAGAGTCTTGAGTACTCATCGATCTTGGATATCCCAAGACCCTTTTGTCCGGCGAATCCTCCGCCGATCGTATAAAAATACTCGTCGGACGATACGGCAATGGCAGTACGCATATCCACCCATCCGTGAACGGTCCAGTCACGGAAGATCGACGGCTGATCCGGATTATACGGATTCGGTAGGACGATCTGGCCGGTCGAGAGAATGCTCTTCTCCGGCGAAATAATACCCTCCTGTAAAGCGGCGATGGCAAAGACAGGTTTTACGATAGACCCCGGGGTGTACAAGCCACCCACCGCTCGATTGAGCATCGGGGAACGCGCGCTCTGTGACACGGACCGAACGATCTCATTATTACCGTCGGTGAATGCCTGGTTGTCGTATTCCGGAAAGCTTGTGAGCGCGAGCAGCTCCCCCGTACGAACGTCCATAATGACCGCTGCCCCGCCCTTGAATCCCATTTTTTCTGCATGCGCTGCCAAAATAGTATTCAACTGACTCTGCACATCTGAATCGATGGAAAGATACAAATTTTCACCCTGAACAGCGGGAGAAACGATGTTTTCTCGTTCAATTTTGCCGAGCGCATCGGATTCGATCATGCGGCTACCATTCGTACCCGCCAGACGATCATCGTACGCGAGCTCAAGCCCTGACACTCCGGAATAGTCTTCTCGCCACCACTGACCACGCGCATCGGCTTTCGGATACTGCACAAAGCCAAGTACGTGCGACATACCGGGGCGTGTCGTGTACTTGCGAAGCGCATATGTTGAGCCTTCTTTGACAGCCTCGTGCGGAGTCTCGGTCGACGATGCATTCGTCGCCGTGATCCCATCCCGGAGTGACTCCGTCGAAGTCGATACGTCTAGTGCGTTCTCGTTCCACGCGAGCTCCCTGCCCGTACGGTCGTACACGATGCCGCGGGTCGCGAATATCACTGATCGCGACAGTGTATTGTTGACCGAAATATTCTGGTACGTTGCACCCTGTGCTACTTGCAGCGAAAAAGCGCGGTACCCGAAACCGAGAGAGACCAACACAAAGACCGCACCCACAGCGAATATCGCGCGATTGGCTACCGGACGCTCAACTCTCCCCTCGAACGAGGCCGCGTTGAACTCCGGAAGATTCGAAGAATCCAAAAAGATCTCTTCGGGCGCGATCTCGTGGATCG